>CAZEOR010000033.1:0-13749 GCA_964513695.1 uncultured Thiobacillus sp. | reverse complement strand
CCTGCTTTCCACCCTGCCCCCCATCCACGAACTGGCCCGGCGCGCCGAAGAACATCTCAAAGGCATGGTCACCCCCAGCACCCTGTTCGAGGAGTTCGGTTTCAACTATCTGGGCCCCATCGACGGCCACGATCTGGATGCCCTGATCCCCACCCTGGCCAACGTTCGCCAACTCAAGGGCCCTCAATTTCTGCATGTGGTGACTCAGAAAGGACGCGGCTATAACCCTGCGGAGGCCAATCCCTGCCTTTACCACGGCGTCGGCAAATTCAAGATCGAAGTTGGCGTGGAAGCCAAGTCAAACAACAAACCCACCTACACCGAGGTGTTCGGACAGTGGCTTTCAGACATGGCGGAAGCTGATGAAAGGCTGGTAGGCGTCACACCGGCCATGTGCGAGGGTTCCGGACTGACCGATTTCACCAAACGTTTCCCTGACCGCTATTTCGACGTAGGCATCGCCGAGCAGCACGCACTCACCTTCGCTGCCGGCCTCGCCTGCGAGGGCCATAAACCCGTGGTAGCCATCTACTCCACCTTTCTGCAACGGGCCTATGACCAGTTGATCCACGATATCGCTCTGCAAAACCTCCCAGTCATGCTGGCCATCGACCGCGCCGGTCTTGTGGGCGCCGACGGCCCAACCCACGCGGGCGCCTTCGACCTGTCCTTCTTGCGCTGCATCCCCAATTTGCTCATTGCCGTCCCATCCAACGAAGACGACTGCCGTCGTCTGCTCACGACGGCATTCCGCCATGACGGCCCCAGTGCCGTGCGTTATCCGCGGGGAACAGGACCAGGCACGCCCATCGCCCCAGGTCTGGAAGCGCTGCCCCTCGGCAAGGGCATACTGCGTCGGCAAGGGCATGGCATCGCCATCCTGGCCTTCGGCAGCATGGTTGCCCCGGCCTTGGCCGTTGCTGAGAACCTGGATGCCACGGTGGCAGACATGCGTTTCGTCAAGCCCTTGGATATGGCGCTCATCCGCCAACTTGCCCAGACTCACGACTGGCTGGTGACAGTGGAGGAAAATGTCGTCCTGGGCGGTGCCGGCAGTGCAGTGGCCGAGGCCCTTTCCAGCATGGGCCTGGCAAAACCCATTCTGCACTTGGGCCTGCCGGACCGCTTCGTGGAACACGGTGACCCGGGTATTTTATTGGAACGTTGCGGCCTCAACGCTGATGGCATCGAATCTGCAATCAGCGCGTTTTCCAAGGGTATTTCCTAAGCAGGAAACGGCCAAAAGCATTACCTGATCTATTTACTCAAGTATTGAGGCGGTTTATACTGCGTCCAATGCCCTTAAGGATTTTGCCATGAGTACCTGCGACGCGGTCTGCGAAACCGCCACTCCCTGCCCCACCGGCCAACCAATACCGGATGTCCAGAACTACCCGGATTCCCGCAAGCTGGCCATCGACAAGGTTGGCATCAAATCCATCCGCCATCCCATCAAGGTGATGGACAAGAACAGTGGTGTGCAACACACCATCGCCACCTTCAACATGTACGTTTATCTGCCCCATCATTTCAAGGGCACGCACATGTCGCGCTTTATCGAGATTCTCAACGGCTACGAGCGGGAAATCTCGGTGGAATCCTTCGAGCACATGCTGCGCCAGATGGTGGACCGTCTGGAAGCCCAGTCCGGCCATGTCGAAATGAACTTTCCCTATTTCGTCAACAAGAAGGCTCCAGTTTCTGGCGTGGAAAGTTTGCTCGACTACGACGTGACCTTCATCGGCGAGATTCGTGATGGCCAATACATCCAGACCATGAAGGTGCTGGTGCCCTGCACCAGCCTGTGCCCCTGCTCCAAGAAGATTTCCGCTTACGGCGCCCATAACCAGCGCTCCCACGTCACCCTGACTGTTCGCACCAACAGCTTCGTGTGGATCGAGGACATCATCAAGGTTGCCGAGGAGAACGCCTCCAGCCAGCTCTACGGCCTGCTCAAGCGTCCCGACGAAAAATACGTGACAGAGAAAGCCTACGAAAACCCTAAATTCGTGGAAGATCTGGTGCGTGACGTGGCCGCCGCCTTGAATCTGGACGAACGCATCGATGCCTACGTAGTGGAAGCGGAGAATTTCGAATCCATCCACAACCATAGTGCTTACGCTCTGATTGAAAACGACAAGACCGGGCAGGCCTGAGCAGTCACTCGAAATTTTCCCGCTTCTGAACACAAGCCCGCTCCTGGCGGGCTTGATCATTGCAAGCTCTCAATAACGCTGTGTAAGTGTCAGCAAATCGCCTTCGCGATTCAGATTCACTCGATTGAGAAAGCTCATGCCCAACAAAGGGGCATGCAACTGTCGATCGTCCATGACCAGTGCTTCCACCAGATTGGCCCGTACTTCGCCGACGCGAAGGGAATTGAGCAGAACCTTATAGGCACGTGCCCGACCATTGGCGGTATTCACACTCACCTGGGATGCATTTTCCAAACGCACGCCGGCTCGTTGCGCAAGACTGAGGGGCAAGGCCACAAGACTGGCACCGGTATCCACGAGAAAACGGGTCTGACTGCCGTTGACTTCACCCTGGGCATAGAACTGACCACGACCATCGGCCGTCAGGGTCGTCCTGCCGCCGCTATCCATCATGGCGCCGCCACCCGAGAACCCCATGTCCAGCACCCGGCGGCGTCCGCCCTCTTCGACCTCCACCTGCTGCCCTCTTACGGCCAGCAACTTCACGCCCAGGTGAACTTCGCCCACCGACATGACCTTGGCGGTCGAGCCGTTGACGGAAATCAGGGCTTTTTCGCCAAGAACACCGCTTAATGTCGTACCAGCCCAAGCGCCAGGAAGCCATCCCCAAGGAAGCAAAACGAGCAGGCATAATGCCCGGACCCCACGTTCCCATCGTTCACTGAAATCCATGAAACCCATCGCCATTTTTCGCCACGCTCCCACGGAAGGTCCGGGCCATTTTGCCACCTTTCTGGAAGCGCGGAAGTTGCCTTCGCAACTCATCGCCATCGATCGCGGAGAAGCGGTCCCTCCGTTCCCTGAACCATTCGCAGGCCTGGTTTTCATGGGCGGCCCCATGAGCGTCAACGACGATCTGCCCTGGATTCCACCGGCTCTTGAATTGATTCGACTGGCAGTCGCCCGGGACATCCCCGTGCTCGGTCATTGTCTGGGCGGCCAATTGATCGCAAAAGCACTGGGCGGCGAGGTCAGCCGCAACCCCGTCAAGGAAATAGGCTGGGGCCGGGTGCGGATAGCCGAAACCCAGCAAGCCCGCCACTGGTTCGGCGACATCACAAGTTTCCAAGCCTTCCACTGGCACGGAGAAACCTTCTCCATTCCACCTGGCGCCACATGCATCCTGTCCAGCGATTATTGCGCCAATCAGGCTTATGCCATGGGCAGGCACCTTGGCATGCAATGCCATGTGGAAATGACGGACGCCATGATTCGCACCTGGTGCGAGGTCGGCGCCGACGAAATCGCCGCATCCAACAGCCCTGCGGTCCAAACGCCAGCAGCCATGCTGGCCCGCGAAGCGGAATTCTTGCCTGAGCTAAACCGCGTTGCCGAACAGCTCTACAGCCGTTGGCTGGATGGCCTGCGCGGGTGAGCGACACTGTCATCTCCCTGCCTCATCTGCGTACCCTGATCGGTTTGCGGGTGCGACATCTGGGCGATATTTGCGTGGTGGTGGAGGTTTTGGAATTCCCTCCCTCTCTGGTTCTGGAACCCATCGTGGCCGCAAGTCTGCTGGCGGACCAGCACGGGCACCCTTGGGAATACGCCGTGGAAACACGCATGATCAAAGTGTTGAGCGACGACCAGACCGGCCTGAACGACGCGCTTCTCGATCTGGAACTTCTCGATTGACGCCACTCATTGTTCGACGCAGCATAGCCGCGAAATTTCGCACAAGGGGACCACAGATGGACTCCGTGTCCTGGCAACCAAGCCAAGTAACTGAGATCACTGCCGCTCCGAGGCCTGAAAACTGTCGGTGCAGCCACAATGCGGCACGCTTTTCGAGCCTGACTTTTCGGAAAATGAGTTCATGAAGCGTCCTTCCGCCCTGGTACCTGTCATCGCCGGCTTCGGTGTGATTCTTCTGTTGCTGCTTTCGGTGACCGCCATCAGCGTCACCCATATCCGACTGATCAGCGATCAGCTCAGTGCGATCGTCTCGGAACGCAACCAGAAAGCGGAATTCGCCGCCATCATGCATGGCCTCCACGAATCCCGTTTTCAATCACTTCTGCTCGCAGCCAACCAAACGGATGCCTTCCGCAGAGATGAGGAAATGATGCATTTCTCCCGTATGGCTGGAGATTTCATCCAGGTGCGCGACCGTTTTCTCAACTTACCCCTGGACGAAGACGAACTCACGCTCTGGAACAACATGCGCAACGAGGTGCGGCAGGTGGAGGATAAAGCCACCCGGATCTTCGATCTGCTCCGCGCCGATGCGCTGGATGAGGCACGCCATAAAATCGAACAAGACCTCTCTCCCCATCAAAAACGCATGATGGAAGGTTGGCGACAGCTTCTCGACATGCAGCGCGCGAAAAATCAGGTTGCCCTGAACGAAGTCCAGGCCGCGCAGAAACGCGCCCGCGAGTTGTCGATCGCCCTATCCGCTGTCGCCATGGCGGTTGGCGTGATCATTTCGGTCTTCGTGGTGCGGCTCAGCCGCCGTCTGGAAAAAGATCTGTTCGAGGAAAAGGAACGTGCCCAGGTCACCCTCCAGGCCATCGGTGACGGCGTGATTCGTTTTGATACTGAACTGCGGATCGGTTACCTCAATCCCACAGCGGAACTCATGCTCGGCATAACCGTTCGGGAAGCGCGGGACAAATCCTGCAAGGACATTCTCAATCTGTTCGACCGGCAAACCAGGAGCGAGCTCATCACGCCTCTGACCGAGGACGTATTGCGTGGGAATCATGTGGAACTGCCCCCCACGGCAAACCTGCTGTCCGTCCAGGGCATGGAATACGAAGTGGAAGGCAAATGCTCCCCGATCCACTCTCCCGAAGGAGATATCGAGGGGGGAGTGCTCGTCATCCGTGACGTGACTGAAGCCAGGGAGATGCAACGCAAGCTGATCTGGCAGGCCGACCACGACGGGCTCACCGGCCTCATGAACCGGCGCGCCTTCGAGGAACGCGTCTCCCGCGCCCTGAACAGCAAACGCGTCAGCGAGTACCCCTTGTCGCTTCTGTTCATCGACCTGGATCACTTCAAGCAGGTCAACGACAGCGCGGGACACGCCGCTGGTGACGAACTGCTCAGGCAACTCGGCAAACTCATGCAATCCCGCATTCGCGAGAATGATGTGCTGGCCCGGCTGGGCGGAGACGAGTTCGGCATCATGCTCCTGGCCTGCCCCCATGAAATGGCGGAGAAAATCGCCAGCGTGGTGCGCGACAGCATCGCCAACCTGAATTTTGTCTGGGAAAGCGACAACCATAAGGTGGGCGCCAGCATAGGCTTGGTGCACGTGCCACCCAATTGGGCAACGCTGGACGAATGCCTGGCGGCAGCCGATGCCGCGTGTTACAAGGCGAAGCACAATGGTCGCAACGAAATCGTCGTGCACGGTCAGTAGAGGATTTCCGCATGGACAGCATCAAGCAACGCCTCAGGATTCTGCTGGATAGCCTGGATCGGACCGGTGTCTGGCTGGCCCCCCTGGCTCTGCGACTGGTGCTTGCGAAGGAATTCTGGGACTCGGGCGTGGAAAAGCTCAACGGACAGAACTGGTTCATCGAGATCCAGGACCAGTTTCCCTTTCCCTTCAATTTGCTCCCAGTTGAGGCCAGTTGGCAGATTGCCACGTGGTTCGAACTGATCGGCCCCATCGCCCTGATCCTGGGTCTGGGAACCCGCTTCTTCTCCATATCCCTATCCATCCTGACGCTCGTGGCTATCGCGGCCGTGCATGCAGGGCATGGCTACACCATCTCGGACGGCGGCTGGAAACTCCCCCTGATCTATCTGGTCCTGCTCCTTCCCCTGATCCTGTCCGGCCCAGGAAAACTGAGTCTTGACCATTGGTTACGCGAACGCCACCTGAAGGCGGAGCGTCGCCTCTGGTCATGATCGTCCTGTCGGGAGATATCGGCGGCACACACAGCCGTCTCGCCGTCGCACGGGTAGAGGGCCAACATGTCGAGCTGATACGGGTCGCCCGCTATCGCAACGCTGAGCACCCCGATCTGGAAACCATCCTGACTGGCTTCCTGGGCGGGGAAACGGTGTGTGATGCCTGCTGCCTCGCCGTGGCCGGCCCCACGGATGGATGCCGGGTGAGCTTCACCAATCTGGATTGGACCCTGGACGCCAATGTCCTGGCCATCCGTTTCGGCTTCTCACGCGCCTGCCTGGTCAACGACTTCGCCGCCGTCGGCTGGGGGCTGGACTCGCTGACGCCACAACAACTGGCACCACTCCAGTCCGGCAAGCCCGCTTCCCAAGCCCCCCGTGTGGCTCTGGGCGCTGGCACCGGCCTTGGTGTCAGCATTTGCGATTGGCACAGGGATCATTACCGTCCCCTGCCCTCGGAAGGGGGGCATATCGGCTTCGCGCCCGTAACCCCGGAACAGGATCGCCTGCTGGTTTTTCTGCGCACCCGCTACGGCCGCGCCTCGGTGGAACGTATTCTGTCCGGTCCCGGAATCGTGGACCTATACGGTTTTTGTCTGGCAGACGCGGGGCTACCGGACACGCCTATCCTGACCGCTGACCATGCCGCGGAAGCGATCAGTCAGGCGGCTCTGAATGGAACTGATGACACGGCGGCCCGCTGCCTAAGTCTGTTCGCGGAAATCTACGGCCAGACGGCGGGCGATCTCGCCCTGGTGGCGCGGGCTGATGGCGGTGTCTTCCTGGCCGGCGGCATTGCCCCAAAACTGCTGAGCCTGCTCGATGACGGCGCGTTCATGGACGGCTTCCGGGCCAAGGGCCGCTTCAGCGACTGGATGCATAGCGTGCCTGTCAACGTGATCCTGGACCCGGACATCGGTCTGAAAGGCGCCGCACTGGCGGCAATACACTGCACGCGCTAATCGCTGTAAACAGACACAGCCGCGATTCGTTTTTCGATCTCTTCCACCATACGCTGGTAGGCCGGCTGTCCGACACCCCCGAAACGGCGCAGGAATTCCGACTGGCTCATGAACTCCGGTAAATCGGCCACCACGGGAAAAAACCGAGTCGCGTCCCTCGTCCCGGCAAGACGATTCTGGATTTTTCTGGCAAAGGCCGGCGAGCGCGTGCTGACTTCGCCCAGACGAGAACCAGCCCGGTCGGCCGCCAGATCGTTGAAGGAAAAACCGCTCCCCCCCTGACTGTCCTTGAGCTCTTTGTACAAACCCGCCAGATCGGACAGACCTTCGCCGCCGGTGGCGGCGATAAAGGCGGAGAGGGAGAAGTGCTGGGAGAAGTCTTCCCGTCCCGCCAAGCGGATGCCGGCATGGCGATTGGGATTGGCGACACCGCGCCGGGACAACAACCTGCTGCCCATGGCTGTTTCCGCCAAAGCGGTCAATGCTGCCCGGTTCTCAGCCACCGGATCGTGATCCACTGAACGGCGCTTCGCCAGGGTAAAGGACTCTCCCAGCAACACGGCAAAATCCGTATCGCCCACCTGATTTAAATGCGCCCGGTAGACATCCAGCACAGCATTGTCCATACCTTGCCCGGCCGCGCCCGCCATAGCCCGTTCGATCGCCGCGCCGCGCCAGGTAAAACGCAGTGCCAGGTTTTGACCCGTCAATTGAGCACTATTCAGAAGATCGCGCGCCGCCGCCAATTCCTCCGAATAAGGGGAAAGAGCCAGGATCCAGGCAACCAGATCGCCGGAAATCGCAGCGGGGATTGGCAGCGCGCCCCAATGCATTTCCGCCGGAACCAGCATTTCTCCGCCTGGGGCCAGCGCCAACTCCAGATTCAGATAACGATGCCCCCCCGGCAAAGGCAGGCTGGCGCGCACAATCAATTGGCTCAAGGCGATCTGGGCGCTGGCGCTCCCCTTGGCCAAACGGGCAGCCAGGTAATTCACGCCCCGATCCAGATCTTCCTCGGAGACAACAAGCTGGCGCGTCTCCCCTTCCCGCATGCGGCGCAACCCGAGGGAATCGATGATCGCTTTGCCCCGCTCCAGATCGGCCATGCTGACCTGGGCAGTCCGCTCAAGGCTGGGCTGGGGATCGGTTACCAGGAAGAACAGGCCCGCCAGGACCGCGACCAGGCCCAATATCCAGCGCATCAGCCTTTGCTCCCGTAATCCTTGAACTTCTCCAGCACCTCGGCCATTTCCGCCTCGCTCAAGAGGACGGGCGTCCCCGCCTGTAGACAACGCAGGTACTGGCCGCACAGGGCTTCCACCTCCACGCCCAAGGCCAGCGCTCCAGCCAGGCTGTGTCCCCAGGCAAGCAGGCCGTGATTCGCCATCAGGCAGGCGCGGCGATCCCGCAAGGCTTCCAGCACGGCGTCCGAAAGCGCCTGGGTGCCGAAAGTGGCATAGCGCGCGCAACGGATGTTTCCCCCGCCGGCCATGGCCACCATGTAATGGAAAGGCGGAATATCCCGGCGCAGGCAGGCCAGGGCCACGGCAAAGGGGGAATGGGCATGAACGATGGCTTTGGCATCGGGGAAGGCCGCGTAGATGTCCCGGTGGAAGCGCCATTCGCTGGAAGGCTTCAAACCTTCCGGCGCCTGACCATCCATATCCACCGGCACCATCTCGGCGGCCGCGAGTTCAGTCATATCCCGCCCGGAAGGCGTGATCAGGAAGCCTGGCCGTGAGCGGGCGCTCACATTGCCGGAGGTTCCCTGGTTCAACCCCACGCTCACGCTACGCCGGGCGTACTCGGCCACCAGGCCGGGAAGTTCGGAAAGATTCAACGTCGGGCTCATGAGCGCTCAGGGAAAAGTTCAGCCAATGCGGCCCGATTGGCGGCACACACGCCTCGCTCGGTGATCAGTCCTGTGATCAAACGGGCCGGCGTGACGTCGAAGGCCGGATTGGCACAGGCGCTGCCGGCGGGGATGAGGCGAACACTCACCAACTGTCCATTTTCGGTCAGGCCCGGGATGCGGGCCACCTCCTCGGCATTACGCTCCTCGATGGGAATGTCCCTGCCCCCAGCCAATTGGAAATCGATGCTGGGCCCCGGTGCCGCCACGTAGAAGGGCACGCCGTTATCGAAAGCCGCCAATGCCTTGAGGTAAGTGCCGATCTTGTTGGCCACATCACCGTTTGCCGCCACCCGGTCGGTACCGACGATGCACAGGTCCACCCGGCCATGCTGCATCAGGTGGCCCCCTGCGTTGTCGGCGATGACGGTATGGGGGATGCCGGCCTGGGCCAGTTCCCAGGCGGTGAGGCTGGCGCCCTGGTTGCGCGGCCGGGTCTCGTCCACCCAGACGTGGACAGGCACGCCCGCCTCCTGGGCGGCGAAGATGGGCGCCAGAGCGGTGCCCCAGTCCACGGTAGCGAGCCAGCCGGCGTTGCAGTGGGTGAGCACATTCACCGGACCGGATTTCGCGGCGGCGCGGATCAGATCCAGGCCATGGCGGCCGATGGCCCGGTTCTGGGCCACGTCTTCCTCGCAGAGAAGCGCTGCTTCCTTCCAGGCGGCCGGTGAGCGTTCGCTTGGGGGAAAGCCGATCAGGCGCTTCAACATCCGCTCCACGGCCCAACGCAGATTCACGGCGGTCGGGCGGGTGGCGGCAAGCTGCTCGCCAACCCTGATCAGCCCGGCATCCGACGCGTCCCGTTGCGCCGCCAGAGCCATGCCATAGGCCGCCGTGGCCCCGATCAGGGGAGCGCCGCGTACACGCATGACGGCAATGGCCTCGGCCGCATCCTCGGGCGTAGCGAGCCGCCGCAAGACATATTCGTGGGGCAGGCGGGTCTGATCGATGATCTCGACCAGGGTTTTTACGCTCTCCTCGACGGGCCGGATAGTGCGGGTGGAAGTGCCTTGAACAAGCATGGTCTGGATTCCCGATAGCTTCGATTCGGCTGGATTATCGGGCTTGCAATACAATCCGGCCATGCCTGCGCCATCACTTGTCACCCCCCTCCTCGCTGCCCTGAATCCGCTCCTGGCCACCCAACCTTCGGCAAAGGCGCGCTTGGCGGGCCATGCCGGCAAGCACATTCGCCTCGCCCTGCCCGGAATAAACCTGGATCTGGCCGTGGACGAAACCGGCGCTTTCACGTGCGCGCCGGCCGATACTGAACCCAGCCTGTCCCTGAGCCCGGACCCCGCCGCCCTGCCCCGCTGGCTTACCGGTGGAAAACTCCATGAGCTGTTCCGGTCGGAGGGTGATGGTGTCCTCGCCGTGGACCTGACCAAGGCCCTGGATGATTTCGACTGGGTTCTGGCCCTGCGCCCCTGGCTGGGGGATATCGCCGCCAGCCGGGTGGATCTGTTCCTGCGCGGCCTTGGCCCCTGGCGCGACAAGGCCCTGGAGTCCGCCGGCCGCAATCTGGCGGAATACGCCATTCATGAACAGGCCATACTGGCCGAGCCCAATGCCATCCAGACCTTCGTCGTCGAGGTGGATGCCCTGCGGGAAGCCACCGACCGGCTGGAGGCCCGCCTGAAACTCCTCGAATCCAACCGCCAAGCCTGATGTATCTCTTCCGTATCCTGCGCATCGTCCTGACCGCCGTCCGCTATGGCCTGGACGATTTCTTCCTGGGCCATGAGCGGGTCAAGATCATCCGCTGGGGCGTGGAAACCCTGTTTTTCTGGCGCGACCTGTCCAAACCCCGCGGCGAACGCCTGCGTCTGGCCCTGGAGTCCCTGGGCCCCATCTTCGTCAAGTTCGGCCAGATGTTGTCCACCCGGCGCGACATGGTCCCGCCGGACATTGCCGACGAACTGGCCAAGCTCCAGGACCGGGTGCCCCCCTTCCCCAGCGAACAGGCCCTGGCGGTCATCAAGCGCGCCTATGGGCGGGAAGCCAGCGAGGTGTTCGCCGAATTCGACAACACGCCGGTGGCCTCCGCTTCCGTGGCCCAGGTGCACCGGGCACGGCTGAAGAGCGGCGAGAAGGTGGCGGTGAAGGTGCTGCGCCCGGGCATCCAGACCGTCATTGGCCACGACCTGCAGATCCTCTACGCCATCGCCGGCCTCATCGAACGCCTGTGGTTCGACGGCAAGCGCCTGAAGCCCCGGGAAGTGGTGACGGAATTCTCCAAGCACCTGGACGACGAGCTGGACCTGGTGCGGGAAGCCTCCAACTGCTCCCAGTTGCGGCGCAACTTCCGCGACTCCGATCTGCTGGCCGTGCCCGAGGTCCACTGGGACTACTGCACACCGGAAGTCATGGTCATGACCTGGATGGACGGCATCCCCATCTCCCAGGCGGATGAACTGCGGCGGCGCGGCGTCGACATCAAGAAGCTGGCAAAGGCCGGCGTGGAGATCTTCTTCACCCAGGTGTTCCGCGACGGTTTCTTCCACGCCGACATGCACCCGGGCAACATCCTGGTCCAGGACGACGGCAAGTACGTGGCCCTGGACTTCGGCATCATGGGCACCCTCAACGAGTCGGACAAGAACTACCTTGCGCGCAACTTCCTGGCCTTCTTCAACCGGGACTACCAGAAGGCCGCCATGGCCCACATCGAATCCGGCTGGGTGCCGCCGGACACGCCGCCCCAGGATTTCGAGTCCGCCATCCGCGCCGTGTGCGAACCGGTGTTCGACCGCCCCATCAAGGACATCGCCATCGGCAAGGTGCTGCTGCGCCTGTTCCAGATTTCCCGCCGCTTCGGCATGGAAATCCAGCCCCAGTTGGTGATGCTGCAGAAGACCCTGATCAACATCGAGGGCCTGGGCCGGGACCTGGATCCGGACCTGGACCTGTGGGCCACCGCCAAGCCCTTCCTGGAACGCTGGATGAGCGAGCAGATGGGCTGGCGCGGCTGGGTGCGGGTGTTCAAGGAGGAAGCCCCCTTCATCGGCACCGTGCTGCCCCAGTTGCCGCGCCTGGTGCACCGGGCCCTGCGCGAGGACCGCATGGCCCAGTTGGAAACCGGCCTGGCGGTGATGCTCGCCCAGCAGCGCAGCCGCAACCGCTGGCTGGGCGTCATCGCCATCCTGCTGGCGGCCCTGGTCGCCATGAACCTGCTGGGCCGCTGACATCGCTGTCGCGCAGAAGGCAATACAAACCTCCCCCTCCCCGCCTCCCCCACAAGTGGGGGAGGAGTAGGCGCCCTCCCCACTTGTGGGGAGGGTTGGGGTGGGGAGATTTTCCCGCACGCCCTGACATTACCCCCTCGGGTCCGGCACGAAGCCGCCGGGGAAGGGCCGGGGTTCCGGCGTATAGGGATAGGGCCGGGGGATGATGCCCCGGGCCGCCAGGCTGTCCCGGCTGTCGTAGCGCAGGCTCAGCACCTCGGCGGGCGACGACGCGGCCCGCTCGAAGGCCGTGTACCGGGTGGGCGCGTATTCCCGCTCGCCGTGGCCGGTGCCCAGACGCTCCGCCTGACGCATGGCCTTGGCCGCCGGAGCGGGGGCTGAAGCGGGCGCGGCCGTGTCGGCGCTGGCCTCCGCCGCCCGGCTCTCGGCCCGGGCGACCGGCGCCCCCTGGCTCAGATAGGGGGTCACCGGCTGGGGCCGAGCCTTCTCACGGAACACCGCCGCGCCGATGACGCCCACGTTGTCCGACCGGTCGGTGCGGGGGTCGTCCATGGGGATCAACGGATAAACGCCTGGCGTGGAGAAACGGGGTTAGGGGGATTCTAGTGGTCTGTTTCCCGACTATCTGAACATTTACGGCGTCTTTTTCCGCTGCGCGGCGTTGCCATAGTTCACGCCATGACGCCTCCTTGCGCCTTGTCCTGCGAAATACATCCATGCATTTCATTTGTCTCACTATTCAGGAAGCAGGCCACTTGCCGGTCGCGATCCCGAGGATGGAATGGCCTTGCCGATTCCACGGCAAAATGGTCGAGGCCGTGTCTGCTTTCAACTGGAAAAATCCTCCCGGATCCGTCCGATCATTTGCCGCATGCACTTCCGGCAGCCATGGCCTCCAAGCGCCCGGAAATCGCCGATAATCTGGCCGTTTTCCCAATGCCACCCTGGAAAGGCCAGGTTAAGCCGTGGGTCCGGCCGCCGCCGTCCTGCGTCGCTTCGGTCGCATCGGGAAGAAAGCCAAACCGCACTGAATGCCATAGACAGAAGGAACTGCCACGATGCTCGTCTGGTTCGTGATCCTCTACCTGCTCCTGTCCATCATGATCGGGGTGTATGCCGCCACCCGGGTGAAGAACTCCCGGGACTACGTCGTGGCCGGCCGCTCTCTACCCATCTACATCGTCACCGCCACGGTTTTCGCCACCTGGTTCGGTTCGGAAACGGTGCTGGGCATCTCCGCCACCTTTCTGAACGAGGGCATGCACGGCATCGTCGCCGATCCCTTCGGTTCCAGCCTGTGCCTGATCCTGGTGGGCCTGCTCTTCGCCCGGCCCCTGTACCGCATGAAGCTGCTCACCATCGGCGACTATTACAAACGGCGCTACAACCACGTGGTGGAAGTGGCCACCAGCCTGTGCATCATCCTGTCCTACATGGGCTGGGTTTCAGCCCAGATGACCGCCCTGGGCCTTGTGTTCAATATCCTGTCGGGCGGACAGATCGACACCCAGACCGGCATCATCATCGGCGCCGCCATCGTGCTGCTGTATACCCTGTTCGGCGGCATGTGGTCCGTGGCCCTGACCGACTTCTTCCAGATGAGCATC
>CAZEOR010000032.1:0-13902 GCA_964513695.1 uncultured Thiobacillus sp. | reverse complement strand
TGGGTCTTTCAGGGCCAGGCCGACCCCCCCCAAGGGGGGCGGCCGTAGGCCCCTTGGTATTCTGGTAATACTGGTAGAACGAAAAAGGCAAATAAAACGGCCCTTTTTTGGGCGATCGTTACCCCCATTTTCGCGGATCGTTACCCCCATTTTCGCGGAAAAGGGCCGATCGTTACCCCCATTTTCGCGTCTTCGGTGGCGGCGGTCGGCATGTGCTGGCGGTCTTGCGGGTTGCTTCCAGGTAGTCGGCCGGCGGGGACACCTTCACCATCCAGGCCGCGGCACCCCGTCCGGCGTTTCGGCCGGGGCGGCGGGCGTCAAAGTCCCCAAGCAGGCCAGCTTTACGCAGGGCGGGCAGGGTTTCATCTATCAGGCGGTGGCGGGCTTCGGACAGCTTCACCTTGCCAACGCGGCCCACGTCGGCCCCGGCTATCGCGTCGGCCACGGGTCCGGGCGCGTTGGTCTCCACAAGCAGCATGTCCACGGGCAGATAGTCCAGGCGTTCAGCCAGAAAAACGCGGCGGCCGTCGGCGATCCGTTGCTTGCACGTGTGCCAGTAGGCGGCCAGGCGCAAGGCAACGGCGATTCGGTCCGGGCGTTTGGCGTCAAGTTCCATCAGGCGCGAAAGGTTCACCAGCACATAGTCCCCCTTACCCTTTGCCGGCGTTGCCAGTGCGGCCAGGCTGGGGTTCATGCGCAGGCACACTTCCGGCACGTCCCCGGCATGGCGCGGGGCGTCAAAGCGGTCGCAGAACAGCACAGGATAAAACCGAATACCCTTGCCGGGAACGGCTTCCACAATGCGCAGGCCAAGGAGCGCGGCCACGGCGGCCCCAACGCGTCGAACGTCCCCGGCCATTTGCCGGCGGCTTTTCCAGTCTGGATATAACAGTTTCACCAGGTCTTGCACGGGTCCGGCAACGGCCGTTCCGTCCAGGGGGCACAAGGCGAACAGCAGGGGCAACAGCTTGGCGCACAGTCCGGGCAGGCGGTCCAGCACGGCGGCCCCCGTTGCCGTCACGGCCAGATAGGCCCCAAGGTCTGGATTATGCGGCGCGTTTATCACCAGGCCAGGCAATACGGGCTGCCAGGTTCCTTTCATGCGGTGTGCTGCTGCTACGGTCCAGGCGCGGGGCTTGTATAGTTGCACGGCGGCCCCGTCTGGTGATCTCAGCAGGCGCACGGGCACGGCGGCGACTTCGGGTTCTTCGGCGTATATCGTGTCGCCATCCACGGGCACCAGGGCACCACACCAGGCCCCGGCGTCTTTCAGCATGGACGGAAAACGCAGGAAAGCGGACCCAGTGCTTGGGGCGGTGATCAGGTTGCGGCGTTGCAAGGCCAATGGCACGGCGGCGGCTTGCCGTTCTGTCCGTTCCACCAGGGCGGCGCAGCGTTCGTCCATCCACGGCGCAGCCAGGCGGCCCAGCCAGTCCCCGGCGCGGCCGGCTTTGTCGTTCACGCACAGGCACAGGCCCCCCCAGTCAAAGCTTTGCAGGCCTACCTTCAGGGCATCCAGTCCCAGCAGCACGGTGGGCTTGTCTGGCAAGGGCATACCCTTGGGCATTAGTAGAGCGCGCACCGGGTCGAGCGGGTCAATATGCGGCACGGTTTGCCGGGCGATCCGGTCCCGCACCTCCGGCTTATCAGCGTCGGCGCGGGGTGTGTCGTACATCAGCACAAAGAACGGCCCCCCGTATTTCCACAAGCCACCAGACACGCCTTCTTGCAGGCCTTTTGCTTCGGCAGTTGCACGTGCGGCCGTCACCAGGGCGGCTTCCACGGCCTTCTCGTTCACCTTGTTCCATCCTCCGCGGTCCAGCCATTCAGCCAGGGCTTCCGGGTTTGCGTCCTCGGCGGCCCACTTGCGCAGAGCGGCCAGCACGTCCGGGGCAATGTCGGCCGCCTTGCGGCCTAGTACGTCAGCCATTGCACGGCGCAGGGCGTCGGCTATGGTCTCTCTGGCCAGTCGTTCAGCAGCAGGCATCCGGTGCGGCGGTTCACCATGCGCAGGCGGCTGGGTCTCGGGCGTGTCAGTCATAGGTGATCCTACCTTTCCGGGCGGTTGTGCCTCCACCATGCAGGGCGCGGCTGCGGTCACCAATCCAGATCACGCGGGCTCGGTCTGGGCGGTGTCCGTCGGGCGTGTAGCGCACACCTCGGGCCTTCGTCCAGGTTATCAGGCGGGCTTCACCCTTGCCGGGCTTGTAGTCAACATCGTCGTTGGTTCTGCAGGGCTTCCCGTCCTTGTCGGCCTTGTGCATCAGGGCCACGCGGTGGGCCATGCGGGCCAGGTCTGCACCAGCCAAGGCGGTGCCGTCGGTTGCGGCTTCCCGTTGGTCTAGCTTGTTCAGTTGCGACAGCAGGACCAGGCAGGCCCCGGTTTCGGCGGCGGCCTTCGCAAGGCGGCTGGCAGCCTTTTCCAGCACCTCGAAGCGGTTTTCCCGTGTCGTTTTGTCGGCCACGGTCAACAGTTGCGCATAATCCACCACCACCAGGCCCTTGCAGGCATGGCAAGGCTTCCCGGTCCGGGCGCGGCGGTCGGCTTGGCGGGTCATGGCCAGCATGGCGTCAATCACGGCTTCCACCTCTGGGGGCGGCCACCTTGGCACGGTCAGCAGGTCGGCCCAGGCGTCGGGCAGTGGGGCGCGGGCGCGTGTCCAGAAGTCACCGGTCGGCCATCCGGCCAGGTCTGGGCGTTGGGCTTGCAGGTGTTCCAGGGTTTCTTCCCGGCTCAGTTCCATTTGCCAGAACAGCACGGGGCACCCAAGGGCCAGGGCGTCAACAGCAATCAGGGCGGCCAGGCTGGTTTTGCCGGCTTCGGGGGCACCCCCGAGAATAACGGTTTCGCCAGGCTCCAGGCCGCCACGCGGGCCTAGCATGTTATTGCACCACGCGGCCCACGGTCCCCTCTGGCTGGCATCCAGGCGCAGCACCTCCAGCGGCCCAGCTTCGGGGGCTTCCATCCGGCGCAGGTGTTCGTCCCACGCTTCAGCCAGCGGCGCGTCCCCTTCGGCCTCTGGTCGTGTCAGCTCGTGCACGGCGTCGGCCAGCAGGGCGCGGCGTTCAGCGTCGGTGTCGGCCGCTTCCAGGTCATCGAGCATCCGGCGCGCAGAGCGAGCGCGGGCCAGCATCCCGGCGCGGGCGGTCCCGTCAAGGGCCTCATCGTAGGCGCGGCGGGCTTCGGCTGGATCAATGGCCAGCAGCGCGTTCAGGTCCACCCCGGCGGCTTGCAGGGCGGCGCGTTCCGTGTCCATCCCGGGGCGATTCAGCACGGCCCACAATGCGGGCAGGCCCACGGCGGGCGCGGCCGATAGTTCGCGGCGCACGGCCCCCAGCCAGGCGGGCAGAGCATAGGCGGCGCGGTCCAGGGCGGCGCAGGCGTCGGGGCGGTCGGCGGCGTCCAGGTCCAGCACGTGGCGCAGGGCGTAGGCTTCCAGGCGCACGCGGGCGGCGGTTTCCTTCGGGTCAGTCATGGCGCGGTTCCTTTCGTGTTGCGTTGGCCACGTCGGCCAGGTCTTTGCATCCTTCGGGGGCGTCGGGGCACAGGTCCACCAGTCGGGCCACCTCGGCGCGGCATCCGGCGGCACGCAGCCACCCCACCAGGCGGGCGGCCAGGGCTTCCCCTTCGGCCCCCTTGTCCCCGGCGTCGGCGTCGGGCACCACAAGCACGCGGCGCACGTCACGCAGGGCGGGCAGGTGGGGTTCCAGCATCCGGGCGGCGGCCCCGTGCCGGTCGGCGTAGTCGTGGGCTTGGGGGCGGGTCAGAAGGGCCACGGCCGGCCAGCCAAGGCACGCGGCCCCCAGGGCATCGAGCGGCCCTTCCACCAGCAGCATGTCCCCGGCTTTGGCGGGGTCTGGTGCCACGGGCCAGGCGGGCAGGCGGCCGGCGGCACGATAGAGCGCGGGCAGGTTGTACGGCCAGCGGACGGCCCCCCCGGCGGTCCCTTGGTTTATGTACTTGCCCCAGCGGTCCCCGTCCCGCCAATCCAGGCGGCGGCCGACATAGTACGCCAGGCGGCCGGCGGCATCGTAGCACCCCAGCAGGGCCACGGTATCCCACCAGGGCAAGCGGGGCGGCTTTCCGTCGGCGGCGGGCTTCAGCAGGCCGGCGCGGGTCAGCAGGCCGGCGTCCGGTCCGGCGGCGAGTCGGGCGGCCATTGGCTTGCAGGCATCGGCGGGCAGCACCCAGCACCCCACGGCCCCACAGGCTGGCAGGCATCCCCGGCTTCTCAGGTAGTCTTCGGCGGCGCGGGCGGCGTTGGGCACCATTTCCACCAGGGCAGAGACAAAGGCCAGGGCGGCGTCCACTTGTGCCTCGTGGTCCAGCACGGGCACGGGCGGCGTTTCGGGGGGTATCAGCATACGGGCGGGCCGGCGATCGGGCTTTGTAGGGCCAGCCAGGGGCCATGTTTTCCATCCGGCGGGCGTCCAGCCAGCCAAGCGGCACATTTCGGCCACGGCGTCCACGTAGGCCATGCCCCGCACGTCCACCAGGTAGGCCAGGGCGTCCCCGCCCTTCCCGCTTCCGTAGTCGTGCCAGGTCCACCCCTTGGCCCCGTATCGGCCCACCCCCGGCGGGTATACGTAACAGCTTGGCGTTCGTTCATCCGGGCGCAGTTTGCAGACATAGGCGGCCCCGGCGCGGCGCACGTCCACCCCGTCGGCGCGCATCAGCTCGAGCAGGTCCACGCAGCGGCACAGCTCGGCGCGGGCGGCGTCGGTCAGCTTGTGCGGTCCGTGGCTCATCGTTCTATGTCCGCTAAGGCCACTTATCGGACATTCGGCCGGCGTCCCTTGGGGCGGCCTCGCTTCGGCTGTTTGGTCTTTCCGGCGGTGCGCGGGTCCACCTTCAGGCGGGCGCACAGTTCGGACAGCTTGGCGGCGTCGGCCTCTACGGCGTCCAGATAGGCGCGCATGCCGTCACGCACGGCCCACGACACAGGGCGGCCCACCTTGCGGGCAAAGGCCACGATGCGGGCGCGTTCGGCCGGCGGGAGCACGATGAACAGCGGAACGTTCTGCCTTGTCATGGTCAGGCTTCCTTTCCTTCGGCGTCGGCCGGCGGCAGCGGCACGTCCGGGGGCAACGTGCGCAAACATCCAGCGTTGCCTTGCACCAGGCGGCCAGTTGGCATACGTAGCAAGGCCCCCGCTTCCATGTTCGGGCGTGTCACGGTTCCCAGCAGCTCCGCACCTTGCGGCAGCGGTCCGGGCCCCCAGTACATACGGCCCAGCTTCTTGTTCCCGGTTGTCTTCATTGCGTTCCCCTTTCTCGGTTGGTTCATGCGCACACCGTCCCGGTCAGGTCCAGCACGGCGGCAAGCTCTCGCAGCACGCGGCCACGTTGCACGCGGGCATAGGCGCGGCGCGTGGTCTTCGGGTCGGCGTGTCCGGCCAGGATTTGGGCAGCCTCAAGTCCGGCGGCCTCGTAGGCGCAGGTAATAGCAGAGCGGCGCAGGCTATGAGCAGACAGCACGCGGGGGCGCACAATGCGGCCGGCGGCGTCCCGGTGGACGTGTCCGGCGCGTTCCATCATGCCCACGATCACGCGGCGCACACTGCGAGCAGTCAGGCGGCGGCCACGGGCACGGTTGCCCACGGCAGCAACGAGCGGCGCGGCGGGGTCCAGTGTGGCACCCTCGGCAGCTTGGCGGGCGGCCAGGTATCGGTTCAGGGCGTCCAGTGCACCAGGCGACAGGTAGGCGCGGCGGGCTTTCGTTCCACGGTCCCCTTTGCCTTGGTACACCAGCACCCCGTCCGCGGGGTCAAAGTCCCCAACGTCCGCAGCACACAGCGACACCAGGCGCAGGCCGGTTGCGAATAGCGTATGCACCAGCGCGGCGTCACGCAGGCCCCGCAGGCTGGTTGTGTCGGCATAGGCCAACAGGCCGGCCACGGCGTCACGGTCGAGACAGTCCAGGGGTTCGTCCTTGCGCACAGGCAAGCCCCGCACGCTGCGGGCGATGGCGGGATAAGCGTTGCGGGTCTCGGCCCAGCGATACAGGCCCCGCACAGCGTCCAGGTATGCGTTGACACTAGCGGGCTTCAGTCCATCGGCGCGCAACGTGGCAACATAGGCCATCACGTGGGCGGGCGTGGGCACAGCCACGGCTTCGCGGTCCAGCCAGGACAGCCAGCGGCGCACGTTGCGGGCGTAGGCTTCGGCCGTCCGTTCGGCCAGCAGGCCAGCGGCGGCACGTGTGCGCAGATCGGCCACCCAAGCAGCGGCAAGGGCGCGGTGATCCACGCGGGGGCGGTCGGCAGCAGGCATCACTTCGGGCACTACAGCCAGCGCGGTTTCGTTCATGCGTTGCGTTCCTTTCAGTCCTTTCACGGTGCCACTATCTCACAGGTTTCTTTTCGTGTCAAGGGGTGTCAATGATTTTTTTTGCGTGTTCGTTTCACGGGGTGGGTGACGCACGCGGACACTGCCCGGGCCGGCCCACGTGGCGCGGCGTCGAAGGCGGCGGGGTTCTAGCGCGGGGGTTCAGTGTGCGGGGGCCTCGCGGCTTGCCCTCGAACGGACCAACCAGGCGGGCGGGTGGGCCGTTCGGTGGCGGGCCGGCTTACCACCAGGGGGGGCGGGCGGCCGTGGGGGTGCCGGTATTAGTCAGTTTGGTCGCGCGGTTTTGTCGTGTGGGGCCAGTAACAGCTTCCCCCGGAAGGACCCACTAGGGGGGGGGCTAGGTTGGGCATTTCCCCCCCCTTGTAGGCCTCCGGGTTTTGGGTCTTTCAGGGCCAGGCCGACCCCCCCCAAGGGGGGCGGCCGTAGGCCCCTTAGTACTTATGGTACATATGGAGAAAAAACGGATCGTTCATTATCAATGGCTTAGGGGTGGCAAAGAAGGGGGGGTTGTCGCGCAAAGAAGGGGGGGTTGTCGCGCAAAGAAGGGGGGGTTGTCGCGTGTCATCGTGTGCCATTCCTAGGGCGGCGCGGCCAGGGCTTCCGGGCGGCCATGCTGGCACGCTTACAGGCTTCGGCGTAGTCGTCAGGCGGCACGGGTAGGACCCTCCACCCTTCCCCGTGCACCTTGTACTTTTCAAACGGCCCCAGCAGGCCGGCTTTCTTCAGGGCCTCCAGGTCGGCTTCCAGCTTGGCGCGGGCGGTGATCAGGGTTTTGGGTCTTTCAGGGCCAGGCCGACCCCCCCCAAGGGGGGCGGCCGCATGCCCCTTGGTATTCTGGTAATACTGGTAGAACGAAAAAGGCCAATAAAACGGCCCTTTTTTGGGCGATCGTTACCCCCATTTTCGCGGATCGTTACCCCCATTTTCGCGGAAAAGGGCCGATCGTTACCCCCATTTTCGCGTCTTCGGTGGCGGCGGTCGGCATGTGCTGGCGGTCTTGCGGGTTGCTTCCAGGTAGTCGGCCGGCGGGGACACCTTCACCATCCAGGCCGCGGCACCCCGTCCGGCGTTTCGGCCGGGGCGGCGGGCGTCAAAGTCCCCAAGCAGGCCAGCTTTACGCAGGGCGGGCAGGGTTTCATCTATCAGGCGGTGGCGGGCTTCGGACAGCTTCACCTTGCCAACGCGGCCCACGTCGGCCCCGGCTATCGCGTCGGCCACGGGTCCGGGCGCGTTGGTCTCCACAAGCAGCATGTCCACGGGCAGATAGTCCAGGCGTTCAGCCAGAAAAACGCGGCGGCCGTCGGCGATCCGTTGCTTGCACGTGTGCCAGTAGGCGGCCAGGCGCAAGGCAACGGCGATTCGGTCCGGGCGTTTGGCGTCAAGTTCCATCAGGCGCGAAAGGTTCACCAGCACATAGTCCCCCTTACCCTTTGCCGGCGTTGCCAGTGCGGCCAGGCTGGGGTTCATGCGCAGGCACACTTCCGGCACGTCCCCGGCATGGCGCGGGGCGTCAAAGCGGTCGCAGAACAGCACAGGATAAAACCGAATACCCTTGCCGGGAACGGCTTCCACAATGCGCAGGCCAAGGAGCGCGGCCACGGCGGCCCCAACGCGTCGAACGTCCCCGGCCATTTGCCGGCGGCTTTTCCAGTCTGGATATAACAGTTTCACCAGGTCTTGCACGGGTCCGGCAACGGCCGTTCCGTCCAGGGGGCACAAGGCGAACAGCAGGGGCAACAGCTTGGCGCACAGTCCGGGCAGGCGGTCCAGCACGGCGGCCCCCGTTGCCGTCACGGCCAGATAGGCCCCAAGGTCTGGATTATGCGGCGCGTTTATCACCAGGCCAGGCAATACGGGCTGCCAGGTTCCTTTCATGCGGTGTGCTGCTGCTACGGTCCAGGCGCGGGGCTTGTATAGTTGCACGGCGGCCCCGTCTGGTGATCTCAGCAGGCGCACGGGCACGGCGGCGACTTCGGGTTCTTCGGCGTATATCGTGTCGCCATCCACGGGCACCAGGGCACCACACCAGGCCCCGGCGTCTTTCAGCATGGACGGAAAACGCAGGAAAGCGGACCCAGTGCTTGGGGCGGTGATCAGGTTGCGGCGTTGCAAGGCCAATGGCACGGCGGCGGCTTGCCGTTCTGTCCGTTCCACCAGGGCGGCGCAGCGTTCGTCCATCCACGGCGCAGCCAGGCGGCCCAGCCAGTCCCCGGCGCGGCCGGCTTTGTCGTTCACGCACAGGCACAGGCCCCCCCAGTCAAAGCTTTGCAGGCCTACCTTCAGGGCATCCAGTCCCAGCAGCACGGTGGGCTTGTCTGGCAAGGGCATACCCTTGGGCATTAGTAGAGCGCGCACCGGGTCGAGCGGGTCAATATGCGGCACGGTTTGCCGGGCGATCCGGTCCCGCACCTCCGGCTTATCAGCGTCGGCGCGGGGTGTGTCGTACATCAGCACAAAGAACGGCCCCCCGTATTTCCACAAGCCACCAGACACGCCTTCTTGCAGGCCTTTTGCTTCGGCAGTTGCACGTGCGGCCGTCACCAGGGCGGCTTCCACGGCCTTCTCGTTCACCTTGTTCCATCCTCCGCGGTCCAGCCATTCAGCCAGGGCTTCCGGGTTTGCGTCCTCGGCGGCCCACTTGCGCAGAGCGGCCAGCACGTCCGGGGCAATGTCGGCCGCCTTGCGGCCTAGTACGTCAGCCATTGCACGGCGCAGGGCGTCGGCTATGGTCTCTCTGGCCAGTCGTTCAGCAGCAGGCATCCGGTGCGGCGGTTCACCATGCGCAGGCGGCTGGGTCTCGGGCGTGTCAGTCATAGGTGATCCTACCTTTCCGGGCGGTTGTGCCTCCACCATGCAGGGCGCGGCTGCGGTCACCAATCCAGATCACGCGGGCTCGGTCTGGGCGGTGTCCGTCGGGCGTGTAGCGCACACCTCGGGCCTTCGTCCAGGTTATCAGGCGGGCTTCACCCTTGCCGGGCTTGTAGTCAACATCGTCGTTGGTTCTGCAGGGCTTCCCGTCCTTGTCGGCCTTGTGCATCAGGGCCACGCGGTGGGCCATGCGGGCCAGGTCTGCACCAGCCAAGGCGGTGCCGTCGGTTGCGGCTTCCCGTTGGTCTAGCTTGTTCAGTTGCGACAGCAGGACCAGGCAGGCCCCGGTTTCGGCGGCGGCCTTCGCAAGGCGGCTGGCAGCCTTTTCCAGCACCTCGAAGCGGTTTTCCCGTGTCGTTTTGTCGGCCACGGTCAACAGTTGCGCATAATCCACCACCACCAGGCCCTTGCAGGCATGGCAAGGCTTCCCGGTCCGGGCGCGGCGGTCGGCTTGGCGGGTCATGGCCAGCATGGCGTCAATCACGGCTTCCACCTCTGGGGGCGGCCACCTTGGCACGGTCAGCAGGTCGGCCCAGGCGTCGGGCAGTGGGGCGCGGGCGCGTGTCCAGAAGTCACCGGTCGGCCATCCGGCCAGGTCTGGGCGTTGGGCTTGCAGGTGTTCCAGGGTTTCTTCCCGGCTCAGTTCCATTTGCCAGAACAGCACGGGGCACCCAAGGGCCAGGGCGTCAACAGCAATCAGGGCGGCCAGGCTGGTTTTGCCGGCTTCGGGGGCACCCCCGAGAATAACGGTTTCGCCAGGCTCCAGGCCGCCACGCGGGCCTAGCATGTTATTGCACCACGCGGCCCACGGTCCCCTCTGGCTGGCATCCAGGCGCAGCACCTCCAGCGGCCCAGCTTCGGGGGCTTCCATCCGGCGCAGGTGTTCGTCCCACGCTTCAGCCAGCGGCGCGTCCCCTTCGGCCTCTGGTCGTGTCAGCTCGTGCACGGCGTCGGCCAGCAGGGCGCGGCGTTCAGCGTCGGTGTCGGCCGCTTCCAGGTCATCGAGCATCCGGCGCGCAGAGCGAGCGCGGGCCAGCATCCCGGCGCGGGCGGTCCCGTCAAGGGCCTCATCGTAGGCGCGGCGGGCTTCGGCTGGATCAATGGCCAGCAGCGCGTTCAGGTCCACCCCGGCGGCTTGCAGGGCGGCGCGTTCCGTGTCCATCCCGGGGCGATTCAGCACGGCCCACAATGCGGGCAGGCCCACGGCGGGCGCGGCCGATAGTTCGCGGCGCACGGCCCCCAGCCAGGCGGGCAGAGCATAGGCGGCGCGGTCCAGGGCGGCGCAGGCGTCGGGGCGGTCGGCGGCGTCCAGGTCCAGCACGTGGCGCAGGGCGTAGGCTTCCAGGCGCACGCGGGCGGCGGTTTCCTTCGGGTCAGTCATGGCGCGGTTCCTTTCGTGTTGCGTTGGCCACGTCGGCCAGGTCTTTGCATCCTTCGGGGGCGTCGGGGCACAGGTCCACCAGTCGGGCCACCTCGGCGCGGCATCCGGCGGCACGCAGCCACCCCACCAGGCGGGCGGCCAGGGCTTCCCCTTCGGCCCCCTTGTCCCCGGCGTCGGCGTCGGGCACCACAAGCACGCGGCGCACGTCACGCAGGGCGGGCAGGTGGGGTTCCAGCATCCGGGCGGCGGCCCCGTGCCGGTCGGCGTAGTCGTGGGCTTGGGGGCGGGTCAGAAGGGCCACGGCCGGCCAGCCAAGGCACGCGGCCCCCAGGGCATCGAGCGGCCCTTCCACCAGCAGCATGTCCCCGGCTTTGGCGGGGTCTGGTGCCACGGGCCAGGCGGGCAGGCGGCCGGCGGCACGATAGAGCGCGGGCAGGTTGTACGGCCAGCGGACGGCCCCCCCGGCGGTCCCTTGGTTTATGTACTTGCCCCAGCGGTCCCCGTCCCGCCAATCCAGGCGGCGGCCGACATAGTACGCCAGGCGGCCGGCGGCATCGTAGCACCCCAGCAGGGCCACGGTATCCCACCAGGGCAAGCGGGGCGGCTTTCCGTCGGCGGCGGGCTTCAGCAGGCCGGCGCGGGTCAGCAGGCCGGCGTCCGGTCCGGCGGCGAGTCGGGCGGCCATTGGCTTGCAGGCATCGGCGGGCAGCACCCAGCACCCCACGGCCCCACAGGCTGGCAGGCATCCCCGGCTTCTCAGGTAGTCTTCGGCGGCGCGGGCGGCGTTGGGCACCATTTCCACCAGGGCAGAGACAAAGGCCAGGGCGGCGTCCACTTGTGCCTCGTGGTCCAGCACGGGCACGGGCGGCGTTTCGGGGGGTATCAGCATACGGGCGGGCCGGCGATCGGGCTTTGTAGGGCCAGCCAGGGGCCATGTTTTCCATCCGGCGGGCGTCCAGCCAGCCAAGCGGCACATTTCGGCCACGGCGTCCACGTAGGCCATGCCCCGCACGTCCACCAGGTAGGCCAGGGCGTCCCCGCCCTTCCCGCTTCCGTAGTCGTGCCAGGTCCACCCCTTGGCCCCGTATCGGCCCACCCCCGGCGGGTATACGTAACAGCTTGGCGTTCGTTCATCCGGGCGCAGTTTGCAGACATAGGCGGCCCCGGCGCGGCGCACGTCCACCCCGTCGGCGCGCATCAGCTCGAGCAGGTCCACGCAGCGGCACAGCTCGGCGCGGGCGGCGTCGGTCAGCTTGTGCGGTCCGTGGCTCATCGTTCTATGTCCGCTAAGGCCACTTATCGGACATTCGGCCGGCGTCCCTTGGGGCGGCCTCGCTTCGGCTGTTTGGTCTTTCCGGCGGTGCGCGGGTCCACCTTCAGGCGGGCGCACAGTTCGGACAGCTTGGCGGCGTCGGCCTCTACGGCGTCCAGATAGGCGCGCATGCCGTCACGCACGGCCCACGACACAGGGCGGCCCACCTTGCGGGCAAAGGCCACGATGCGGGCGCGTTCGGCCGGCGGGAGCACGATGAACAGCGGAACGTTCTGCCTTGTCATGGTCAGGCTTCCTTTCCTTCGGCGTCGGCCGGCGGCAGCGGCACGTCCGGGGGCAACGTGCGCAAACATCCAGCGTTGCCTTGCACCAGGCGGCCAGTTGGCATACGTAGCAAGGCCCCCGCTTCCATGTTCGGGCGTGTCACGGTTCCCAGCAGCTCCGCACCTTGCGGCAGCGGTCCGGGCCCCCAGTACATACGGCCCAGCTTCTTGTTCCCGGTTGTCTTCATTGCGTTCCCCTTTCTCGGTTGGTTCATGCGCACACCGTCCCGGTCAGGTCCAGCACGGCGGCAAGCTCTCGCAGCACGCGGCCACGTTGCACGCGGGCATAGGCGCGGCGCGTGGTCTTCGGGTCGGCGTGTCCGGCCAGGATTTGGGCAGCCTCAAGTCCGGCGGCCTCGTAGGCGCAGGTAATAGCAGAGCGGCGCAGGCTATGAGCAGACAGCACGCGGGGGCGCACAATGCGGCCGGCGGCGTCCCGGTGGACGTGTCCGGCGCGTTCCATCATGCCCACGATCACGCGGCGCACACTGCGAGCAGTCAGGCGGCGGCCACGGGCACGGTTGCCCACGGCAGCAACGAGCGGCGCGGCGGGGTCCAGTGTGGCACCCTCGGCAGCTTGGCGGGCGGCCAGGTATCGGTTCAGGGCGTCCAGTGCACCAGGCGACAGGTAGGCGCGGCGGGCTTTCGTTCCACGGTCCCCTTTGCCTTGGTACACCAGCACCCCGTCCGCGGGGTCAAAGTCCCCAACGTCCGCAGCACACAGCGACACCAGGCGCAGGCCGGTTGCGAATAGCGTATGCACCAGCGCGGCGTCACGCAGGCCCCGCAGGCTGGTTGTGTCGGCATAGGCCAACAGGCCGGCCACGGCGTCACGGTCGAGACAGTCCAGGGGTTCGTCCTTGCGCACAGGCAAGCCCCGCACGCTGCGGGCGATGGCGGGATAAGCGTTGCGGGTCTCGGCCCAGCGATACAGGCCCCGCACAGCGTCCAGGTATGCGTTGACACTAGCGGGCTTCAGTCCATCGGCGCGCAACGTGGCAACATAGGCCATCACGTGGGCGGGCGTGGGCACAGCCACGGCTTCGCGGTCCAGCCAGGACAGCCAGCGGCGCACGTTGCGGGCGTAGGCTTCGGCCGTCCGTTCGGCCAGCAGGCCAGCGGCGGCACGTGTGCGCAGATCGGCCACCCAAGCAGCGGCAAGGGCGCGGTGATCCACGCGGGGGCGGTCGGCAGCAGGCATCACTTCGGGCACTACAGCCAGCGCGG
Source organism: uncultured Thiobacillus sp. (assembly GCA_964513695.1). Classification (GTDB taxonomy): domain Bacteria; phylum Pseudomonadota; class Gammaproteobacteria; order Burkholderiales; family Thiobacillaceae; genus PFJX01. The sequence goes on along the minus strand of CAZEOR010000032.1, from coordinate 482 downwards.
TTTCGTTCATGCGTTGCGTTCCTTTCAGTCCTTTCACGGTGCCACTATCTCACAGGTTTCTTTTCGTGTCAAGGGGTGTCAATGATTTTTTTTGCGTGTTCGTTTCACGGGGTGGGTGACGCACGCGGACACTGCCCGGGCCGGCCCACGTGGCGCGGCGTCGAAGGCGGCGGGGTTCTAGCGCGGGGGTTCAGTGTGCGGGGGCCTCGCGGCTTGCCCTCGAACGGACCAACCAGGCGGGCGGGTGGGCCGTTCGGTGGCGGGCCGGCTTACCACCAGGGGGGGCGGGCGGCCGTGGGGGTGCCGGTATTAGTCAGTTTGGTCGCGCGGTTTTGTCGTGTGGGGCCAGTAACAGCTTCCCCCGGAAGGACCCACTAGGGGGGGGGCTAGGTTGGGCATTTCCCCCCCCTTGTAGGCCTCCGGGTTTTGGGTCTTTCAGGGCCAGGCCGACCCCCCCCAAGGGGGGCGGCCGTAGGCCCCTT
>CAZEOR010000031.1:0-14132 GCA_964513695.1 uncultured Thiobacillus sp. | reverse complement strand
AACCGGCCTCGACAGAATGAATGAATCAAGCGGTAGGCGGTAATTCCGGCAACTGGCCACTACCCCGTGAACCCGCCGGCAGCCAGCGCAGCAACTTGGCGCGCAGATCCTCGGTGGTGTAAGGCTTGCTCAGGTAATCGTCCATGCCCGCGCGTAAGCAGCGCTCCCTGTCCCCACTCAAGGCGTTGGCTGTCATCGCGACGATGGGAATGTGTCTGCCATCTTTCCCAGCCTGGATTTCCTGTTCCCGGATCCTGGCCGTCGTTTCGAAACCGTCGAGGCCGGGCATCTGGCAATCCATCAGGATCAGATCGCATTGCTCCCGGTCCAACCAGTCCAGGGCTTCCTGCCCCTCTTCGACTGCCTCGGAGGTACAGCCCAATACCCTGAGCATGGCTTTGGCCAGCAGACGATTGGTTGGTTCATCCTCCACGACCAGAACACGGCCGACCAGTGCAGGCGGGTTCTTCGCCAACTCGTCCGGCAGGGTTGCCAAGGAGGTTTCCCCCTCGTTTTCGGCTGTATGCATAAGCACGGTGAACCAGAATGTGGACCCCTGTCCGGGCTCGCTCTCGACCCCCATCTCGCCCCCCATCAATTCCACCAGTTGCCGGGAGATGGACAAACCCAGGCCGGTTCCGCCGAAACGCCGGGAATTCGACGCGTCCGCTTGGGAAAATGCGTTGAACAAGCGCGGTAGATACTGGGCGGGGATGCCGATGCCGGTATCACCGACGGAAAACCGCAATCGCCATAGACCACCCGCTGGATGCGGGTCGGCGGCCGGCTCTACCTTGACGTGCACGGATCCACGTTCGGTGAATTTGACCGCGTTGCCGATCAGGTTGGTCAATACCTGATGGAGTCGGGCCGAATCGCCTTTCAACCAGTGGGGCACGTCATCGGCAACTGACCAGGTCAGTTCCAGGGATTTTGCCTGGGCGCGCATTTCCATCAAACGGAGCGTCATCGACAAACGTTCCTGCAGATCGAAGTCTTCTTCGGCCAGACTCAAACGCCCTGCCTCCATCTTGGAAAAATCCAGGATGTCATCGATGACGCGCAATAGGGACTCACCCGAACTTTGGATGATTTGCAGATAGCGGCGCTGTTCGGCTTTGAGCGACGAATCCATGGCAAGCAACTGGGCCATGCCCAATACGCCATTCATGGGGGTGCGGATTTCATGGCTCATGTTGGCCAGAAACTGGGACTTGGCACGACTCGCGGCTTCCGCCGCATCCCTGGCGCGGCCAAGCTCCTCTTCGCGCTGCCGGTCTTCGCTGATGTCGATGACCGAGACCACCACTGCGGACACCACTCCACTGCTGGAATCCCGTAACGGTTGCGTGTTGACCTGGAGCCAGACACTGACGCCTTCGGCCTGCTCCACCTGCAGGACGGCATGCCGTTGCGCCTCGCAGGAAGCGAAGGTCCGGGCGATAGGGTGATCTGCATCGCCCAAGCGGTTTCCCTCGGCGTCGCGCACAGTCACCGCCATATCACGCCGCGACAACCAAGGTTCCAGACTGGCCCCGAAGAGAGCGCGGGCGGCTTCGTTCACGCTCAACAACCGCCCTTCCCGGTCTACCATCATGACCCCCTCGCTCAAGGATGCGACCACGGTGCGATTGCGTTCCTCGCTTTCCCGCAGGGCTTGCGTGGCACCTTGCAGCGCCTTCAGGGGCAGGTTGCGCAGCGGGAAAAACACGACGAGTCCTATTACGCCACCGGCCAATACCAACCACCCTACCCCTCCCAGGATTTCACCCACCGATACGTGCACCCCTACCCGCCCGGCAACCCGACCGTAATCGTGGAATTCATGGAAGCGGCTTACCGTATGGGCGGCAATGGCCGGCCCGATGCCGGCAATCACCCGGCCATCCGCAGCGACCACCTGAACGCTGTGGTGCGTGGCAACCACTTTTCTCAAGACTCCGTTCAAACGTTCTTGTTGGAACTCCCATAGTCCGGCATTGGTGTTGACGAACTCGGTGACGGCAAGGGCAGCGATGCGCGCCTCGCCTTCCATCTCGCCGACCCGGCTCTGGTAAGACACCACCAGGTACAGGGCAGGCATAAGCAGACCGACGGTGATCGCAACGATCCCAGCAAGCCATCTGAGCAGGGATTCCAGAGGCAGACGCGTCGTCATCGGCCGCTCTTGGCGGGAAGATAACCCTGTTTGGCGATCACTTTGCGCCCTTCGGCGGAGAGCATGAACTCCAGGAATCTCGTAGCGGAGCTGGAGATGGCCGGTCCCCGTATCGCATAGATGGGCTTGGCATGGGGATAGAGGCCCTTTTCCAGGTTGGCCAGTGTCGGTGCGACACCGTTCAGGGAAACGGGATGAAGGCTGCTTTCGAGACCGATGAGCAGGGCAAGATTGCTAGATCCGAGCGCACCCGGCGTCTTTTCCAGCAAGGCGACATTCTCCAGGTCGTTGGCGGCAACGGGCAGCCCGGTACGCGTCATGGCCAGTTCGACCGCTTTGTCCATCGATTCAGACAAGTTGCGCAGCAAAAGGGTATCCGACTCCTGGGGAGCGCGCAGCACCAAGCGGATCGGGGCGCCATCCGTCCATGTTGCTACGCGACCTGCATAGATTTCAGCCAACCGCGCAGGGTCCACATTCACCAGGCGGCCGGGCTCGCGTGTCACAAGTAGAAAAGGGGTGCTACCCAGTTCCCAATCCTGCCCTCTCTTCTCCCGTTCGGCAGTACCAAGCGGCTTGCTGGAAAAAGCCAGGTCAATGGCACCCGCCATCACTGCGCGCTGAGCCGCGGAACTCCCCATGGGCGGATGCATGACACGTATCTGAACATCAAGCGCTTTGCGTTTGTAAGCCTTGCCCAAAGCTTCGATCAAGGGCGTGGCCGACCCGGTTCCGCCGACCTGGATCACGGTTTCCGCAGCCATGGAGGGGACAGCCATCAGGAAACCCAAAGCCTGGACCCACGCCAAAACAGTGAGAACAAAGTTTGGATATTTCATTTTCTGGGACATGGCATTGAATTTGAGGCGGAATGGATTCATGTCATATCCTGGCTCAGACTAAGAAACCTTTGTCGGCCAAGCATCCGTAATCTTTAACTCAGCACACGACAGACAATGCCTTCCCTGGCCCCGCGTGAATTACCCCGTGCCTGTCTCAGCAGTGCCAGTTTCTTCATTTCGCTGTTATTCCTGTTGGCAACGTCCGCTCAGGCCGCGTTCCCGTCATTCAACAAGGTCAAGGCGGCATGGGCTTCCACCGAGTTGCAGGTACTTGACCGTCATGGCGCCCTGATTCAGGAAATCCGAACTGACCCGAATTCCCGGCGTACGGACTGGACACCTCTGGCCGATGTTTCGCCGGCCATTAGCGCCGCCCTGCTGCGGGCGGAAGACCGGCGATTCTTCGAACATGCAGGGGTGGACTGGCTGGCGGCGGGCAAGGCGGCCTTGACCAACTGGCTGAGGGAAAAGCCCCGTGGCGCCTCCACGCTCACCATGCAATTGGCCGCGTTGCTGGACAAGCAATATCGCGGCAAGACCGGGCGCCGGGATGTGGCCGAGAAATGGGACCAGATGCGGGCGGCTCAGGAACTTGAAAGCACATGGAGCAAGGCGGAAATCCTGGAGGCCTACCTCAATCTCGCCAGTTTCAGGGGTGAACTTGTCGGCATCGACGCCGCAACCCGGGGTCTGTTCGACAAGCGACCGGCGGGACTCACTGGAGACGAATCGCTGATCCTCGCCGCCCTGATCCGGGCGCCCAACGCGAAACCGGAGGAAGTGGCCAAACGCGTGTGCGCCCTGGCGGCGGACCTACCCGGTGGACCTGATTGCCCCGCGCTGGGGCGCCTCACCCTGCACACGCTGAGCGGTCGTCATCCCATTCTCGCGGCAGCGGATTGGGCTCCCCATCTGGCCCGGCGCCTGATCCAGGGGAATTTTTCCACTGTTCCATCCTCCCCTAATGCGCTTGCGAAGCTTCATTCATCCGCGCATTCGGTCAATCTCCCTGTGCCCCCCCTCGTAAAGGGGGGGCGTGGGACGACCACGCTTGATGCTGGCCTTCAGCGCTTTGTTGTCGCAACACTGCGAGAACAGCTTGTCCGCCTCAGCACCCGCATCGTCCAGGATGCCGCTGCCGTGGTGCTGGATAATGCCAGCGGCGAAGTACTGGCCTATGCCAGCGTGAGTGCTGCTGCATCCGCCTCGCCCGAAAGTGACGGTGTCCGGGCAACCCGCCAGGCTGGCTCCACCCTGAAGCCCTTCCTGTACGGCATGGCACTTGAACAGCGCTTGCTCACTGCTGCCTCGCCTATTGAAGACATGCCCCTATCCATTGCCGCCCCCGGCGGCGAATACGCGCCGCAAAACTACGACCACATCCATCGCGGCTTGGTCAGTGTCCGCACCGCCTTGGCCGGTTCCCTCAATATTCCAGCGGTTCGCACCCTCACACTTATCGGCCTGGAGCCCTTTGCCGCCCGGCTTACCCGTTTCGGCTTCAGCGGTCTGACGGAAACGGCGGATTTTTACGGCTTCGCCCTGGCTCTGGGCAGTCTGGATGTGAGTCTGGAAGAACTGGCCAACGCCTATCGCGCCTTGGCCAATGACGGTGTCGTCACGCCCATGCGCTTCACGCCTGGTACGTCCAAGGCTGCCGGCCATCGCGCGCTAAGCCCGGAAAGCGCCTTCCTTATCGCCGACATCCTGTCCGACCGCCAAGCCCGGTCTGCCACCTTCGGCCTGGAAAATCCCCTGGCCACCCGCTTCTGGAGTGCCGTCAAGACCGGTACCAGCAAGGATATGCGTGACAACTGGTGTATCGGCTTCTCGTCCCGATTTACGGTGGGCGTATGGGTCGGCAATTTCTCCGGCAGCCCCATGCACGATGTCTCCGGCATCAGCGGAGCCGCACCGGCCTGGGCGGCGATCATGGATAGGCTGCATGTGGATACGCCGTCGCTCCCGCCCAAACCACCCAGGAACCTGCTTCGCAAGGCGGTCCATCCGCCGGGGGAAGGCGTTCGGCAGGAATGGTTTCTGCCTGGGAGTGAACCCGCCACCCCCATCTGGTCAGTGGCTCACCCCCCTGCGGAGATCATCCACCCAGGCAACGGTGCCATTCTGGCCCTGGATCCGGATATTCCCCAGGATCGGCAACGCCTGGGCTTCCAGACCCGCCATGCCCCGGCAGGTTCCTGGTGGCAGTTGGACGACATCCGGCAGGATGCTCAGGATTGGCCCCTGACGCGGGGACACCACCTTCTGATACTCATGGGGCTGGACGGACTGGAACTCGATCGAGTCAATTTCGAAGTCCGCTGACCGGACAACCCGAGCTCGCAAATGCGACCCTGGCATCCCAATAACCCATAATTTCAGTCAACCATTGCCCATACCCGTCCCCACCCTTAAAATTCGCTGGTCTTGCTTGCAGACACAAACCCAATCAACGGAGAGAACACCATGGAACACCAACTGCCCGCCCTGCCCTACGCCAAGGACGCCCTGGTTCCCCACATGTCGGCGGAAACCTTCGACTACCACTACGCCAAGCACCACCAGGCCTACGTCACCAACCTGAACAATCTGATCAAGGGCACCGCTTTCGAGGACAAATCCCTGGAAGAGATCGTCAAGACCGCCCCCGCCGGCGGCATCTACAACAACGCCGCCCAGGTTTCCAACCACACCTTCTTCTGGTCCTGCATGAAGCCGAATGGCGGCGGCGCTCCTTCCGGCGCCCTGGCCGAGGCCATCAACGCCAAGTGGGGTGGATTGGACGAGTTCAAGAAGGCCTTCCAGACCAGCGCCGTGGGTAACTTCGGTTCCGGCTGGACCTGGCTGGTGAAGAAGGCCGACGGTAGCGTCGACATCGTCAACATGGGCGCCGCCGGTACCCCCCTGACCACCGCCGACAAACCCCTGCTGTGCGTCGACGTGTGGGAACACGCCTACTACATCGACTACCGCAACCTGCGTCCCAAGTTCGTCGAGACCTTCCTCAACAACCTGGTGAACTGGTCGTTCGCGGAAGCCAATTTCGCCTGATCCGCCAAGAAAACAAGGAAAGGGCCGCATTTTTTGCGGCCCTTTTTGTTTGTTCAGCTGTTCTGACGACACTGTCCCCAGGAAATATCAGAAGCTACTTATACACATGATATGCGGTTGACACGGCACTTTATCCCGAGTACGCAGATCGGATTTAATTGCCAACGCAAGTCATTGTTTTATTATGATATTCCGTCTGCGTAAATTATAGGCCACAACAATAAGCCCCAGTTTCTTAAGCTCTTTTTACTGTTTTACGCGAGCTTTTCCACACAGTTATCCACAGGTCTGGTGGACAACTGGAAAAGTCCGATGCGGATGAAGCGCTTCATCCTGACTCTTGCGAAAGTACTTTAAGAAGTACGCATATTCGAAGATAAACGTTAAATGAGACACCCCCATCCTGAATGATACGGATGGGGGCTTTGCCCTCCATCCAGGTCCGACCGGCATTAGCGCCACAGGCAGGCACGTGTAGGAAACGTATAATCCGCCCATTCTCCTGCTCACCGCCATGCCATGCCCTTTGCCCAGTTGCTGGTCCGTCTGGCTTACCGACAGCAGGCATCGGCGCCTTACGCCCGGCTCAAGGGCTTCTTTCATAAACTGTTGACCGACCCCCGTTCCCACCGGCGGGTGTTGTTCGACAGTTTCATGATCATTCTGGTGCTGGTCAGCGTGATGTTGTTGATCTACGAAGTGCGCCGGCCATTGGGCCCATGGTCTGACACCTTCGAGATCTTCGTGGTGATCGTGTTCGTCTCCGAGTACCTGCTGCGCATGTGGCTGTACAACGACAGCCACAAAATTCTCATCGAACATTGGGAAAAAGCGGAACTGATGGGCCTGCCATTCCGGCCGGGTCCAGCCCTCTGGGCTGTATTGCGGCGCAAACTGAGCTATATGACCTCGCCGATGGCCATCATCGATCTGTTGGCCATCCTGCCCAGTTACCGGCCCCTGCGATTTCTGCGCCTGTTTCTGCTGTTCCGGCTGCTCAAGTTGTTCCGTTACGCGCGCAATCTCAATGCATTCGGCCAGGTGCTGGTGGAAAAGCGCTTCGAGCTCTACACCCTGTCCGTCTTCGTCGGTTCAGTGCTTCTGATCGCCACGGTGGCGATCTATCTCTTTGAGGCTGAGGCCCCGGAAAGCCGGATCCAGACACTGATGGACGCCCTGTACTGGGCAGCCATTACGCTCACCACCGTGGGCTATGGCGATATCGTCCCAGTCACCACCGAGGGCCGGGTTGTGGCTATGGTGCTAGTGTTCGCAGGCATCGGCGTGATTTCCTTCGCCACTTCCATCGTGGTCATGGCCTTCCACGAAAAAATGCGGGAACTGCGTGACAACCGGGTCTACGGGGAAGTGGAGCGCCAGTCCGACATCACCATTGTGTGCGGCTACGGACGTATCGGCCAGGTGGTGGCGGAGCGGCTGTCGTCCGCCGGCGATGCCTTCGTCATCATCGACAAGAACGCCGACAGCGTCGAACTGGCCCGGCGGCAGGGCTACCTTGCCGTGGCCGGAGATTCCACCGACGGCGCCCTGCTCGCCAATCTGGGTCTGGGCCGTCAGGCCACACGCATTCTCTGCCTGACCCACGACGACGTGAGCAATGTTTACATCACTCTTACCGCGCGCCAGGTTGCACCCGACATCCTCATCGTCTCCCGTGCCAACAAGGCCGAGACGGTGCGCAAGCTGATGCAGGCCGGCGCCACCCACGTGGTCAGGCCCTACGAGGTGGTGGCGCGCATGGCCTCGGAGTTTATCGGTCAGCCGGTGGCCTTCGATGCCCTTTACGACGTGGTCACACGAGCCGCCGGTGTACACCTTGAGCCCCTCGCGATTCATGCGGGAGATTGGCTGGAAAAACAACGCATCGGCGAAATCGATTTCACTGCCCACCACCTGCTGCTGTTCGGGGTGATCCGGCCCGACACGTCACCCAGCGCCGACGGCCACGCCCGTTACGATCTGGCTGGACGCCATTTCTACTTCAACCCCGGCGCCGACCTGCTGCTACGAGCCGGCGACATCCTCATGCTGATCGGCTACCAAGCCAGCCTGTCCCAGTTCCGGGAAGTGGCCAGCCGGGGATGGAAAAGAAACAGGGTGAAAAAATGATTCCCCGTTATGCCCTGTTCGGATGCAACCCCCTCGCCATCGAGGTGGCTTGGCGCCTGTCCATGGTCAAGCTTCCCTTCGTCATGCTTGACCGGGACGAGTCCTTGGTGAAACAGGCGCGTGATGAAGGCTTGTCGGCTGAGCACCTCGACTACACCGACGACGACGCCTTGCGCACAGTCGGCATCGGCAGCCATATCGAGGGCGTGTTCTGTCTCCTGCGCGAGGATTCGGAAAATGTGTTCCTGGCCATTTCCGCGCGTGCACTGGACGCAGCCCTGCGCATTGTCGCCGTATGCCAAGCACCAGAAGCCGCCGCCAAATTGCTGGCTGCAGGCTCCGATAAAGTCGTGGACCCATACGAGATCAGCGGCGCCCGCGTGCATGAATTGATCGAGCGACCTGAAGTCGTGGAACTCATGGAACAGACTGTGTTCGGCCTGCAGGATCTGAACATCGCCGAAGTCACCATCCCCACCGGCTCCTGGGTCCACGGTGTGCACTTGAGCCAACTGCGCAAGCACATGACCCAGAACATCCTTCTGCTCGGGGTCGTGGACCTGGAACGGGGCAAGGATCTGATCTTCAGTACACGGGGCATCGACCACAACCTGGATTTCAACGACGTTCTTGTGGTGATCGGCCCCCAGAGCGAAGTGGCCGATTTCCAACGCATGATCGAAAGTGACAGCGCACCTGCCACAAAGGACTTGGCGCTGACACGATAGCGCCGGCATGTCACCCCCTACGGCAGCGCCGCCCCGGAAACCCGGTGGGAAAAATATGGGGAAGGCAATGGCGGCTGCGGAGATCAGCGTGGGTAGGGAATATTGCTTCATCACGATGGACACGCGCGGCTACGAAACAGTGGATCAACTTTGGATCAACTGCCTCTGTGCAACCTGAGCGATAGCCGTGGCAATCAATATCGCTGTTTCGCGCCCTTGATCGGGAGGACCGGCTGCATCCCAACCATGTATCCCAGCCCCGCCCTTGACAGCTGGCTGGCGAACCAGTACTGACGCCGCTTCGATAGGCGCAGCCCCAGGGCCGGGTATTGCCGGTTCATCACCCCGGACGGACCTGCAACCAGAACGTCACCGGCCCGTCGTTGACCATGGAAACCTGCATGTGTGCACCGAATTCGCCGGTAGCCACTTTGTTATGCATGGCCTTGGCCTTCTTCACCAAATGATCGACTAGCCGGCGTCCCTCCTCGGGGGGAGCCGCCGAGGAGAAACTCGCTCGGGTTCCCTTGTCGGTATCAGCTGCCAGTGTGAACTGGGATACCAGCAGCAAACCACCGCCCACGTCAGCGAGGCTGCGATTCATACGGCCCTGGTCATCGGCAAAAACGCGATAGCCCAAGAGACGCTCCAGCAAGCGGTCAGCCTGGATTTCGGTATCGCCCTTTTCCACCCCAACCAGGACCAGCAAGCCCGGGCCGATACGGCCAACCTCGCGCCCTTCCACAGATACGCTGGCCTGAGTCACCCGTTGCAACAGCCCGATCATGGCGGGCTAATTCAGACCCATGCCACACCCACCCTTGGTCACCTTGACCGTTTTCGCGGCCTTGAAGAATTGGCCAGCACTACGGGCGATTACCCAGATGTTGGCGGTCTGGCCTACCTTGATCCGCATCGACAAGGCGGGCACCACCTCCGGCGCTATCTGGAAGGCTGCGATCAGAGGTTGCGGGTTCCGGTCCACAAACACCACTAGGGCATCAACCTGGGGCAGCATGCAGTGGAAGTTGATGAACACACTGGCCCCATCCTCGGCGATTTCGGGTGCATGGATCTGTATCGCGTTGGTAGGCGCCGGATTGCCAGCCTGTAAAGCGCGCAGCGTGTCCGTGATGCGGTTTTGTATAGCGGATTCCGCCATGACTTCCGCCGCATTCACTTGCCTGGGGCGCAATAAGTCTGCGGCCACCGCGACAGCAAGAATTGTTGACGGAACCGTTCCACGCAGGACTGCGCGGCGGACTGAATTCATGGCTTTCTCCGGAGTTAAATGTGGGCTCGCAAACGCGAGGCAGGCAGACAACAGGTTCCACCATACCCGACCCCCTTTGCATTTGCGCCTGGAACAAGCGCTTTGACTTGTACCGTATCGCAAGTTGTTGCATCAGACGATTGAACCCTCCCGGCAAACGCCATTCCGGAACTTCCCGTCGGCACCGCAAAAAGGGGGTCGTTGATCACCCAGCCACGAATAGCCATGACTCAAACCACGCGACATATTACCGCCCGCCCCCACTTCCCCCGTCTCCAGGCATCAGAAAATCAACGGGCACGCCCACACTCACAACTCTTGGATGAAGAGCAGCCTGCGGATACTTCAGTGGGGAATCCGCAACTGGTGTTCATCGAAGTTCTCCTGCTCCGCACCGGGGTGGCAAGCCTGACAATTGGCCAGCGATTTCACTAAGGGGTGCTTGATGGCGGCAAGTTCGATTTTGTCGTGCTCCTGACGGAATCGGTTGGTTTCCGTGATGCGCAAGGGTGCCGAGTCGAAATACTTGGAGTTGGCGGCATTCTTCAACAGGTAATCGGTAACCACGCGGGTTTCCTGCGCGCTCAGGGAAGCGTCGGTGTCAAAATGCTTGTCCAGGTCCCGCATCAGCTTTAGCCATGACGCCGGCGGCAACATATATGGCGGGTAGGCTATATGACAGGCACCACATTCCTGTTGCCATTGCTTGGCAGGAGTAGCCGGGATGCCACGGTGTTCGTCCGCCAGAACCATGCCTGATGCCAACATGCACAAAGGCAGGAAGATGCGCATAAATACTCCCTACTTATCCAAAAAGAAGGTATTGAGGTTGCCATTTTCTCGCGGTAGCAACTTCATTCCCCAAGCTTTGCTAAACATAGCCTATTGCCATCCTGGGCATGCGCCTGGGGATACTTTGCAATATATCGCCATGGCTGGGTGAAACAACCACCAGGATATGCATGGCTACACCTCAGTACAGCAGCCTGGAAATACAACTCGACAGCATTTTATAGCCTATACCCCAACTCCCGCGGCCACAGTACCAAGGAGGCTTCACGGGTCTTGCACCAAGAGTTTGCTTAGGGAAACGCGCGGCAATCAAACGCCCTCTGATTGTCAATCATGGTTTGCCTTGTCCGACGAATCAGGAATATTGTTCGCGGCAGCAGCTTCGTTAGGTGCTTTCTGCCTTTGCCCCAACTTATCGAAGTCCCAGGGGCATGACGTTCGCGTGATTCCCAACGGAAGGCAACCAACGATGGCCGCTCAAGAATTGCAAAGCATGCTTGTCCGCCGGTGTATTTTGGCTTTTGTTCCCATCAACAACCGCGTTGATGCGGATGAAAGGCACACTCCGCGCTCCCCGGCGGGGACCACGGGAAGAATGATCGCATTCTCGGCGGCAATGTCGCTGATGAGCGCGTCGGCGTGGGCCGGCAGCACGGCCACGAAACATGGCGGTGACTGGTTCGATGGCGACACATGGACGGCCGGCATACCGGCCTCCATCGACTCCGCGACGATCTCGCCCGGCGACACGGTCACGGTCCTGAGGACCGGCGCCGGGGCGAACATGATCTTCAACGACGGCGTCATCGATGTGATGATCGGCAAGCCGCCGGATTTCCTGGTCGGATCGCTCAATGGCGGCAGCATGGTCATCGGCTATGGCGGCACCGGGCAGGTGAATCTCAGCGGTGGCGCGACCGTTTCCAGCAGCGGCGTTCAACTCGCGCTTGCATCCGGTTCCGCCGGCATCATCACAGTCGATGGCGTGCCGAATGCGTTCGGGGACCGGGCGGTCTGGACCAACAGCGGACAGTTCACTGTCGGCGGCAGCGGCTTCGGACCCGGCGCGGGAATGGTATTGGTCACGAACGGCGGCACCATCAAATCCTTGAACACGTTCGTCTCCAGCGGAACCAGCACCGGCGTGGTCGATGTGAACAACTCGACCTGGACGAACACCAACCTGTTCAGTGTCGGCCATGGCGGCACCCAGGGCACGCTGACGATCCAGAACCATGGCATCGTCAACGACCTGACGGGCGCGATCGGCTACGGCTCCGGCAGCGCCGATAGCCTGACCGGCACGGCCGGCATCGCCGTCGTCGACAACGCGACATGGAACAACACTGGCGACTTTCATGTCGGCTTCTATGCCAGGGCGCAACTTACCGTCGTCGACGGCGGAATCATCAAGGACACGAACGGCTACATCGGTTATGGCAGCAGTTCCGTTGCCAGCGCCAGTTTCAACCACGGCACATGGACCAACTCCGGCGGACTCTTCGTCGGCTTCAACGGCGACGGGCAACTGCTGATCGGCGACGGCTCGGTGGTCACCAGCGCGACGGCCATAATTGGGCGTCATGACCGGTCCAAGGGGGCCGTCGTGCTGGACAACGCGACCTGGACGAACGCCGGCGAGCTCTTCGTTGGCCATGGCGTGACCGGCTTGCCCGGCACTCACGCCACCGGAGATCTGGTCGTGCGCAACGGCGGCAAGCTCGGCAGCGCCACCGGTCAGATCGGCTATGGCGTCGGTTCGACGGGCACCGTCGAGGTGAAAGGCGTAAACGCCGCCGGTATTGCCTCGACCTGGGCCGTGGGCAGCGAGCTGTACATCGGCAACAACGGAACCGGCACACTGACGATCGGGGATGGCGCCATCGTGACAAGCCCGATGAGCTTTGTCGGCACCGGCGCCAATGCCGGGGCGGGCGGTACCTTGAACCTGAACGGCGCGCCGGGTCGACGCGGGGTCTTGGAAACCGGCCAAATCGTCCAGCGCCAGGGCGCGATCATCTTCGACGGCGGGATATTGCGCGCCAGCGCCAATCAGTCGGACTTCCTGCGCAATGTCAGCAACGTCAGCGTCCATGCGAATGGCGCCTTCGTCGATAGCAACAACCACAACGTCGGTGTCGGCACCTCGCTCATTGGTGACGGCGGCTTGACCAAGCTCGGGCAGGGAACCCTGGAACTGCGCGGCATCAGCTTCCTCGGCGGCCTGTCGACTGTGGACGCGGGCAAGTTGCTCATCAACACCCGGTTTTCAGGCGACATCCAGGTCAATTCCGGCGCCACCCTCGGCGGCGGCGGCGAGATCGTCGGCGCGGTCCACGTGCTGCCCGGCGGCATCCTGTCACCAGGCAACAGCCCGGGCAACCTCACCCTGGGCTCGCTGACGCTCGACCACGATTCCATCCTGACCATTGAACTCGGCCCCCTCAGCGACCACCTGAGCGTCAACGGCGACGTCATCCTGGACGGAACCATCAATTTCATCGGCGACCCGGCCTTCTTCACCAACGGCACGCTGCCCAGCTTCATTTCCTACACGGGCACGCTGAGCAATCACGGCATCGTGCTGGGATCGCTGCCAGCGGGGGTGGACCACGGCGGCTTCGCGCTGGACTTCAGCACCCCGGGCATCATCAGAGTGGGCGCGGCAGCCCCCGTGCCGGAGCCCGATACGGTGATCATGCTGGCGGTCGGCGTGGCGTTGCTGTGGTCTCGCGGCACGTTGTCGCGCAAGCACCGAACGCGCCCCGATTGATCTCGACTACGCGGTAGCAAACCTCGTCCGCAACAAAGCTGGCCGGGCGAGGGAAACTTCAGTCGGCCAGCTTTTTCACCCTTCTTCCCGGCGTATGGAGCGGGTCAAACCACCTCCGCCTCCATCACCTGCTCAAACTCGATCCTGCCGGCCACCGCGTCCACCCGGATGATGTCCTTGGGCGCGAAGCGGCCGAGAAGAACTCCTTGGCGAGGGGGTTTTCGATGCGCTATTGGATGGCGCGCTTGAGGGGCCTTGCGCCGAACACCGGGTCGAAGCCTTCCCGGGCCAGTTCCCGCTGGGCGGCGTCGCTGACTTCCAGCTTCATCTCCATCCAGGCGACGTGCGCTTCCAAGTAGTGGAGCTGGATGCGGGCAATGCGAGC
>CAZEOR010000030.1:0-14338 GCA_964513695.1 uncultured Thiobacillus sp. | reverse complement strand
CCCAGGCGCCCAGCGTGGGGTTTTCCCAGTCGTCCTCGACGAAGCGGATGTCGTTTTTCTTGAGGTCGAAGCCCAGGGCCTCCAGGGAGCCCAGATACAGCTCCAGGATATTTTCCGGGGCCGGCTTCAGCACCACCTGGAACTGGTAATAGTGCTGGAGGCGGTTCGGGTTCTCGCCGTAGCGGCCGTCCTTGGGCCGGCGGCTGGGCTGCACGTAGGCGGCCTTCCAGGGTTCCGGGCCGAGGGAGCGCAGGAAGGTGGCGGTGTGGCTGGTGCCGGCGCCGACTTCGAGATCGTAGGGTTGCAGCAGGGTGCAGCCCTGGTCGCCCCAGAATTTCTGGAGCGTGAGGATGATGTCCTGGAAAGCGGGCATGGTCTGGAAACGTGATGAAAAGACGGCGAATTCTAACCGCACCACCCCGCTGGCACGACTCTTGTCGATTTCTCAACATTGCCAGGAATGGTCCGGACGCTAAATTGGATATACGCATCTTCTGATACATGGGTCGGAGCTGGAGACTGACCTGGACCGGAGACCAAACATGTCGCACAGTTCGCCCCGTCTTTCACGGCTCACCCTTACCTGGCCAGCCTTCTGGCTCCTGGTGTTTGCCTGGCTGGTGGCCTTGCCTGCTCTTGGCGCTTCCCTGATTACCAATAAAACGGAAATCGCCGTGGGCGAGGAAGCGGTGCTCAGCCTTGCTGGAAAACCGCTCATCGCCGTCGTCACCGATTGGTCCGTCGGGGAGGCGCTCGAACTGCTTGAAAGCGATTCGGATCGGGCCAGGGTCAAGGGCTCCAAGGTTGGCGAGGCGGTGGTCAAGGTCAAGATCAACGGCAAGGTCTACAAGACCGCGATCAAGGTCTTGGCGGCCCCGGATAAAAAGGACGGCCAGGATGCCGCCAGGATCGAGGGACGGGTACGCGCCTTGGGCATTCCCGACAATCAGGCGCGTATCGCCCGGCTGCTCTATGAGGTGACCAACGAAATACGTGGCGCGGATTCGTTCTACGCCGAGCTGAACAAGATCGGCGGCAAGATGACCGATGTCATCAAGCTTCGTTCGGCCCTGGTGGACATGCCGGATTCGGCCCTGGCGCGCCAGATCATGGGCCCCGTCTATCCGGAGGGGGGCACTCTGGTGGAACAGCGCATCCTGACCTGGCGCAAGCAGCAGACCCTGGCCGCAATCAAGGATGTACTGGCGAAGTTTGCCGGGCGCGCGCCCGCCGACGGGGTCAAGCTGATGGTGGCCCACGTAGGCAAGTGGGCCACCCAGGAATCCCGCTCCCTGCAATTCCCCGGAGATATCGACTTCAGCTTTGTCAGCAACGACATCGCCCTGGCCCAGGAACTGAGGGCCGAATTCCTGGATGTGATCCAGCGCCGTACCGGGATGGATCAAATCGCCCTCGATTCGGTGTGCACGGCCCATGGCAAGGCCGGCCTGGAGGTCTATATCGGCCGGCACGGCATGGCTTTCGCCGAAGAACAGATGAAGATCAACTACGTCATCGATCTGGAGAAAGGCACAACCAAGGAAGCCGACATTCATGAGGTGACCGATATCCTGACCAAGGAACGGGCCATGCTGGAAGACCGGGGCAAGGAACCGGTCAAGCCGGTGCAGGACACCGAACCGGGGCTGTCCATGGAGATGGTGCGCCACTTCGACCACGACATCGCCAAGTCAGGCATCTTCGATGTCACCAACGCGGTGGTGAAAGCAGCCAAGTATCTGGACCGCAGCTACAAATCCCTGGACAAGACCGGCGGTCAGCCGGCCGATCCCAAGCTGGCTGAGTTCGCCAAACAGATCACCGAATGGGCCAACGCCAAGCCTCAGACCGCCCAGATTCGTGAAGACATGATCCGTCTTATCTCCGACCATCTGGGCAGCCCGCCCCGCACCCTCTGGGACGCGGGCAGCCAGAAGCTGGTCCTCAACCTGGACGCGGCGACCATCAAGGCGTTCCATGCCAGCGCCACCGGCGCCATGTGGAAAACCGTGGAACAAGGCTCGAAAAAGCGCACGGAGGAACTGGATGCCCGTCTGCGCGAATTGCTGGAACGGCAGCGGCGCGGTGAAAGCGTGGACGCGAATGTGGAAAAACTGCGCCAGGACATGGTGGCCCTGGTGGACATGGTGGAAGCCGAGATCAAGGCCATCCACGGCGGTATGGAGATCCCCGTTGCCGTATTGACCGACAACGCCAAGGTACGCGGCCTCATGGAAACCCTCGCCCGGCGTTTCGGCGCCAAGGCCCTGAGCGCCGAGGAATTGAAGGACAAGAAGTTCGTCGAGGAACTGCTCAGGGCGGAAACGGAGAAATCCAGCCCGACACGCCGGGAAATGCTGAAGGCCTACGTCATGGAACGCACGGCACGGGCGGCGGAACTATCCATGCAGGGTGTGGAAAAAACCAATCAGATGCTGGACTTCATCGACGACGGACTGCTTGGCGGCCTGCGCGGCGATGCCGATTTCGCCGATTTCGAGGCGGAGATGAAAAACATCCGCCAGAGCGCCGCCGATCCCAAGGACAAGCAGGCGGCGGTGGGACGCATGGCCGTGCTGAAAGGCAAGGTGGCCAACGGCATCAAGGCGACCAACCAGTCACTCAACCAGAAACTGCAAGCCACCGCCGCCGGGCGCCAGGGCATGAAGTTCATGGCGGTCTATGGCCTGGTGGACGAAATGCAGGCCTATCGGGACGCCTTCAACGAGCAGGGCTGGGGCGGCTTCGCCACGGAAATCTTCCGCCGCCGCATTCCCCTGGGCTCGGCCGTGGAAAACACCATCTTGGGCAACACCTATCGCGCCGGCTGGGATGTGGTCACCACCCTTATCCCACCCCTGGCACTACCCGAGGCAGCCTATGGCCTGGGCACCAGCATCGGCACGGCAGCCAAATCCACCTACTGGAGCGAACAGCTTTCCCTGTTCGTCGACACCCTCTACGACGGCGCCAAGTTCGAGCTGCAAGCGGTGGAATCCACGGGCAACGCCAAGATCGGCGTGTACCGCCTGGTCAGCGTCAAACATCCGCGCAACGGCAAGCCCCTCGATCTGAACGCCTTCGCCAAGCAGCGCCAGGAAGAGGTGAAAGCCCTCAACGCGCAACTGAAGACGCCCCGCTTCAAAGGCGGCGGCATCGACTGGGCCGCCTACAAGGCCACGTTCAACGGCCTGACCGAATGGACCGAGGTGGACGCCACCCTCAAGAACAACCTGGCCGCCAGCGACCCGGTCCTGGCCTTGCTGGAAGAAATGGCCAACCACCCCAGCGTCGGCCCGAGACTGATGGATCGTCTGGCGGAACAAGGCCTGGCGCGCTGGGAAGAGGTAAAGCTGGGCTTCATCACCAACCTGATCCAGCGCCTGGAAGAGCGCAGGCAGGCCGACCAGGCCCTGGGCGCGGGCATGCTGCCGGACCTGTTCCTGGAACTGCGCAAGACCGCTGCCGACCTGGAGATCGAGGACGCCGTGCTGCATGGGCTGGATACCGAAGTCGACACCAGCAACCTGAAGGCCCTGGTCAACTGGCTGTGGGACACCAAGCGCTCCGCCCTGGGCCAGGCACCCAAGGAAAGCGAAACCCTGCGGGCGGCCCAGGTCGTCAAGAAATATCTGGACAACTACAAGTCCATCCAGAAGACCCGCAACGAAGTGGCCGGTTTGCTGCCGGCCGCCGCCGGCAGGGATGGCAATACCCGCTACCTCACCGGCGATCTGTTCCTGACCGGCCGTGCCGAGGCAGACATGAAGGCCGCCGAAGCCTGGGTCAAGCATGCCGCAGCCGCCCGCAACACGAGTGGCGAAGCCCTGCTCGCCATCAAGAAGGAGTTCCTGCCCAAGGCGGCTCTGGATGTTGATGACGAGAAATTCCTGGAACGGGTATTTCCACGTGAACTCTGGATGAAGCCCTACCAGGATGCCGGAATGGTGCGGAACAAGACCTGGCTGCTGGACCGGGCCATCGCCCACGGCAAGGAACGCAACGCCGTTCTCGACGAATACAAGGAATGGCTGAAGAAACAGGCCCCGGTGGAACTCACTGTCACCTTGCTGGACGCGCTGGATGCCAAGCGCCAGATTGGCGGCGCCACGGGAGACCTGCGTCCCACCGACGAACTTGGCAAACCCGGAACCGGCAGGCTTGCCGGCAACCAGCTCGTGTTCGGCGTGCCCACCGGCCGCTACCGCCTGAGCATCAAGGCGCCCGGTTACGCTGACGCCAGCCAGGATGTGCTGCTCGGACGTGGACTGGACCCGACGCCCAGGCTCACGCTGAGTCTCACCCCCACGGACAGGAAAGGCGACGGCGACCTCGCCGCGGAAATTGCCGGCGCGCTGAAGGCCCGCGACTGGAAACGCCTGGCCGACCGGCTCGATGCGGAGAAAAAAAGCGACCTGAAACTGCGCAACGCGACAGCCTGGCAAGCCAACATCGATGCCCTGACCAAGGCCCTCGATACGCTCAAGGACGAACGCATGGCCTGGTCTCTGGCCGCCGAGGAATACATCAACACCCTCGACAACATCGACTCCAGCGTTTGGGACAAGCTCATGCGCGGCGTCGAGCAGAAGCGTCAGGAGGCCGAAGAGCGCTGCTATCAGGCCAGCCGTTCCAGTGAAGATCCCAACAAACGCTCGGACCGCTGCCAGAAGGAAGGCCAGAACTTCGAGAAGAGCTGTGTCGGAACCTGGCCGGACCAGCATTGGGAAGAAAAGAAACGCATCCGCGTGGCGAAACAGGAACTGCCCGATGCCGTGCATACCCTGCACAGCGCCGGTTACTTCACGCACCGCGCCTGGTTCGAGGCGGTCGAGAAATTAACGGAAAAATACAAGCTGCCCTTCCCGTTCCCGAAACCCGTGCCGCCGCGCCTGAAATACGCGGCTTCCTGCGCCAGCGTCGATCTGCCCGGCGCCAAGAAACAGGACTCGGCTTCCGCGTTCAAGGTCAACGTGGAGGCGCCGAGCGCCAGTGTGCCCTTCGGCAGGCCGGTCACCCTCAACGCCAGTGCCAGCGGTGGCAAGTCGCCTTACAGCTATGCATGGTCAAGCGGTGCCGGCGGCTCCCGCGCCACCATGACGCCCGGCTGGGCCGGTGAATGGACGGTGACGGTCACCGCCACCGATGCCGAAGGCAAAATCGGCGAGGGCAAAGCCACTCTGAGGGTTTCGCCCCAGCAGGTGAAGCTGACGGGTATCAAGCCCCAGGCCTTCTATGGCAGTCAGGCCACCCTGTCCCTGCCGGGCAAGGAAGCGCCTCCCCCGCCGCAAGACCCCTGCGTCGGCCGCAGTTACACCAGCCACAACCCCTTTGACGAATGCGCCACGGTCAAGATAGACCCGAACAAGACCGTATCGGTCGCACCCCGGTGGGACGACGGCAACCGGCCCGCCGCCGTGTACGATCCCAACACGGAATATGTACCGCCAGCACCCGCGCAGGCCAGCGGCAGGCAGCGCGTGGTCTGGCAAGCCGAGCCCGCGCTCAACTTCACGCCGCCCGCGAGCGAGGATGGCCGTACTCGAGTGACCTATAGCCGTATGGGACCGGTCAAACTCTGGTGCGAAATCCAGCAGGAAGTGTCAGGCGTGTTCCACACCGTGGGTGAGTGCGATCAGGAAACGGTGAATGTGGTATCGCCCAAGTTCAGCGTGCGGTTCACGCCGGCGGAAGGCCAGGGCCGCATCGGCCAGGATGTCCGTCTGCGCATCAACAGCGAACCCGGCATCGCGGACGATCTCATCGACTTCCGCTGGTCCGACCCGCCCACCTCCAACCGGCTGGAACTGACCGCTAACGCCCGCGAAATCGACTTCAAGGTCAAGGACGCCAAACCCGTGGTGCTGAAGGCCCTGGCCCGGGTGCCCCATCACGGCGACAGCATCGCCGAGGTCGGCGCCACGTATACCGGCCTCGAGTTCGAGGTGAAGGTCTGGGTGGAGGAGCCCGGTACCCGGCCCATGATGTGGGATCCGGTAAAAGGCGGCCTCAAGCCGGTACCCAAGGGACAATACGCCACCCATGAGCGCATCCCCCTGCGCGCCCAGATCCAAGGCGGCGGCGCACCTTCGGGTCTGCGCTGGAGCTGGACCGTGAACGATGGCACCACGATCTCGAATCCGGTTTCCCAGACACCCACCGTATCCCGCACCAGCCCGGGCGGCATCGAGGCCCATGTGGAAGTCCGCGCTGCCGAGGGTTCCCTGCTTGGCAGCGGCGATGTCAGCGCGAGCGTGATCGAGGTGCGCGACACTCCGCCGCCACCGGCCAACCCCACGGTCAACCTGAGCGCCGACCACAATACGGTGGAACGGGGCCGGAGCGTTTCCTTCAGCGCCAACGCCAGCGGCGGCAAGCCGCCCTACAGCTATGCCTGGCAAGGTGCCAGCGGCCAGGGTGCCCAGACCAAGCTGACGCCGGTAAAAATCGGTAGCCAGACGGTCAGCGTCATGGTCACCGACAGCAAGGGCAGGACCGGAACGGCCAGTGTCGAAATCACTGTCACCCTCAGCAGTCGCGACATCGCCAGGGACAAGGCCGGGAAACTGGCCGACCAGGCCGGCCAGCAAGCCAAGGCCGGCGATCTGGCGGGAGCGGCCAAGTCGGTGGAGGAAGCCCGACAGCACGATCCGGAAAGCGCCCGAGCCGTAGCAGCCCAGGTGCGCGATCAAGCCAAGAAAGCCGCTTCGGATGCCGAAAAGAAACGCGACTTCAAGACGTCAGGCAGCCTGTTCGATGCAGCCCGGCGCGCCGATCCCGCCGACCAGGATGCCCACATCGGACTCAACAACGCGGTCGCGTATCAGCAGCGACAGGACGCCATGGCCGCCAGGCAAGGTGAACTGGCCAGTCACATCGCCCGAGGCGATTGGCATCTGGCCGAAACCAGCCAGGCAGAACTGAAAATCATGGACGAAGGTCTGCCCGGCGGACTCACCGATCAGACACGGGCACTGATCAGACGTTACGAGGAGGGCAAAGCCGCCTATGGCCGCCATGTGGAGGCGAAACGCAAGGAAATCGCCGCCGAAGTGGAGGCCGGACGCTATGACAATGCCCGCCGCAAACTCTCGGATTTGCGCAGCATCCATTTGATACCGACGGACGAGGACTGGTCCCGCAAGGTAGAGCAGGCCATCGACAAGGTCGAAGCGGAAAGCCGTGCCCGTGGCGGATCGGGCAAACCAGGTGACAGTTCTGCGGGGAGCCAGCCCCCGCTTAACGGCGAGCCTCTCGTGACCGGCATCTACAATGGCCCCGGCATTCAGGTCCGTACCGGCAATTACGGCCACAATTGCGGCGCCCGGTTCGGCAATGCCACCCGTCATCTGGCTGATGCCTGCGACGGCAAGGCGCGTTGTGAATACCGCGTCGATTACACGCAGATCGGCGATCCCGCCCCAGGCTGCGGCAAGGACTACGTGGCGGTATGGAAGTGCCCGAACGACGCCACCTGGTACGCGGCAAACGCCGCGCCGGAAGCCGGCTTCGGCAAGATAGTCCTGCTCCAGTGCCCGGGCGACACGGGCACGGCTTTGCCGCCTGGATCGACCTTCGCGGGTGGCAATCAGGGTGCGGACAGACATTACCCCGTCGATCTGACCCCGTTTGGCGGCAAGAAAGGGACTTTGCGCACGGTGAACAATGTCAGCATCGACGACGCTTCCTGGCTCCGTTTCAAATCCACCGATGAAAAGCGCCTGGCCATGGATATCCCGATTGCGGCGCCTGCGCAGACCGACGCCGTGGCGGTCGTCTCCAACCTCGACGACTCCACCTACCTGGAACAGGGCAAGGCCATCGCCCGGATCACCGTGCGCAAAGACAGTGGCGACGAGACCCTGGACATCCTGGCCGGGGTGCACAGCAGCGAATGGAACTACGGCGTCGGCCCGAAACACGCCCGTTTCAATGCCGGCGACATCGGCGACAACCGCTTTCTCGCCGTGTTGCCACTGAAACGCCCCGGCATGGTGCGCGGACTGAAGATCGACTACGTGGAAACAAACGCGCCCAAGTGGTACGGCCACGCACCCGGATTCTGCCTGCGCGGCATCACCCTGGTCCGGGACACCCAGGGCATCGCCTTGACACCTTCCGCCAATCCAGCCTCGACGGCCACGCCGATACAGGCGGCTGCCAGCGCGGCGGGAAAATGGAAAACAAGCGAAGGCGAGCTCACCCTGAACCAATCCGGCAATCAGGTCAGCGGTAGCTATACCAACGATGGCGGTGAAATTGTCGGTGAAATGAACGGCAATGTTCTGGAGGGGTGGTGGATCGAAAATGGCTCCAGCGAGCGCTGTGCAACCGCGAAGAATGGCCGCCACCACTGGGGCCGCATCCGCTGGACCTTCGACAGCGGCAAGTTCACCGGCACATGGAGCTACTGCGACAAGCCGGTGGCCAGCGGCGGCGGCTGGAATGGCGAACGCATCGGCGGCGTGTCTGCCGCGACGCTCGGTGCGAAAGAAATCGATACCGTCAAAGCCGGGAAGGGAGCCACGTTAATCTCCAGTGGAGTCGGCACAGCTACAGACATGGGCGATGGCGAGTGGTCCGTTGTGGAAACCCTGCCCGGCATGTATCGCCTGGAACAGGGCAAAGGCGAGGTGATGATCGCCCGTCAGGGCAACAATCCGGGCGGCCTGCAACACGCCGGTTTGCGTCTGAATCGTGGCCTGCCGGTGGCGGGAGACTTCTCAGCCCAGGTCAGTTTCAGCGACGCGCTCATCGAAGGCGGCCTCAACCAGATCGAACTGCAAGCCAGTTTCGCGGATGGCGCCATCTTCTTCGTGGTACGTGACCGCGATGGTGGCGGCAGCCATATCTGGGCACCCGGCCTGCAAGGCAATCAGGTTTGCGGCCGCGCCGGCAGTCTGCGCATGGAACGGCGCGGGGATACGGTAACCGGTTACTGCGACGGCAAGCCCATCTGGTCCGCATCCCGCAAGGCGCCTTTGAAAAATCTACAGTTCGTGCTGCAAAACAACGGTACAAACGACCCGATCTCGGTCACTTTCCGGGATTGGCGCTTCGCCGCAAACGCCCGGCAAGGCAGCAACAGCAACACGGTGAATCTGGCGCAAGGCAAGCCTGCCAGCCAGAGCAGCCGTTCCCAATGGTCGCGGCCGGACGACCCGCAGGGCGCGGTGGATGGCGTCATCAACGGCGGTTATGCCTTCCACACCGACAACCAGGCCAATCCCTGGTGGCAGGTGGATCTGGGCAAATCCTATCGTCTGGCCGATGTCCGCCTGTTCAACCGCCTCGACTGCTGTTCGGAACGCGCGCGCACCGTGCAGGTCATGCTCTCGGACGACGGACGCGCCTGGCGCACCGCATATCGCCACAATGGCTCCATCTTCGGCGGCAAGGACGGCAAGCCCCTCGTGGTGCCACTGAACCGGGAATCCGCCCGCTATCTGCGCCTGCAACTCAACGAGTCCACCTGGTTCCATCTGGATGAGGTCGAGGTCCATGGCGCGAACTAATCCATCTCCGCCCCGGCCGGCCTGTTCCACGTCTCCCATGCCCTGCTTTCTTCGCCTATACAGGAAGGAACCTTCATGAAACATCCTGCAAAACTCAGTCTGCTGCCTGCTGTTTTCCTGTTTCTCCTGACCCTTCTCTCGTTCCCCGCCAACGCTGCCCGCCTGGAGGCGGACCGCATCGAAATGGCCGTGGGAGAGGTCACGACCGTACATCTGAAGGGTGCGCCATTCATCGCGGTCGTGGACTGGAAAGTCAGCGCGGAACTGGAAGTCCTCGATTCCAATTCGGAACGCGCCCGCCTGCGCGCCAAGCGGGAAGGCACCGGCACGGTCAAGTGCGAGATGAACCTGAAGACCTATAGCCTGAACATCACGGTTAGAGGCGTAACGGCCACGACAGCGCCAACGCCCGCGATCCAGTCCGTTCCCACCGGGGCTGTTGGCGCTGCTCCGCCAGCCGGCACGCCATCGCTGTCGCCACGGCAGGAGTCGGCCGTCTCGTCCGCAACCTCAAGTCAGACAAGCCTGATCGGCGCCTGGCGAATCAATGCCAATGGCGAACCGGGCAAGCTGGAACTGAGCTCCAACCAGGGCTTTGTTCGAGGCCGTCTCTGGATGGATGCCTTGTCCACCTGGGAGAACCTGGAGGATGTGTATTTCGATCAGGTCATCGGTGAACTGAGTTTTACCCGCGCCGGCGCCAACCAATCCTACCGGGGCCGGTTGCAAGGCGAATTACTGGAGGGGACTTACACCCAGTGGGGCGGTCGCGACTATACCGCCCAGCCTTCCTCGTTCCCCTGGTCGGCCAGGCCGGGGACTTCGCCCACACTCTCCACGCCAGCCACAGCGGCACCGGCCTTGCCGGCCCGTATCGCCGGGCTGATCTGGCTCGGCATGGACGAGGATCGGGTGGGCGACGGAGGCAATGGAAAACCCAATGGCACCAAGGATGGTCATTTCCGGCTGATTCTCGATCTTCCCGGTACCCAGATCATCAACAGTCTATCGATATGGAGCGCAACGGAAAAAGGCGACAAGTCGGGCGGACAGATCTGGCACAGCCGGAACGGCAGCTACTGGATGTTGGGCGTGTTCCGTGATGGACGCCAGATCAACGCGAGCCATGTCGCCACACTCGGCCAGTTTCGGGGCACCACGGAATTCGACCTGTATGCCAATTCATCAGGCTGGTTCAATCCGGGCCAGTGGTTCCTGCTGGAAGTGGAAACGGGCGACGGCCGCATACTCGCCGGCAGCGTCAAGATCGGCGCTCCGCAAACGGCTTCCACCATGAATCCAGCAAGCGCGGCGCCCGCAAATGGCCGTATCAAACTGGTGGATCGAATTCCCGACACCAACTCTTCCGCCTTCAAGAACAACCTTCGGCGCGACCTGGCGATGAATACCTCGGCCTGGGACAAGACGCCCTACTTCATGGCCGCGCCACGGGAATTCACCTTGAACTACCAGCGCATCGAGCGGGCCTGCCTGGCCGGCGACCAAGAAGGACGCAGCGGATGGCGCATCGACAATTTCCTGCTCCTGGAGCTCTTCGATGCCAAAGACAACCCGCTGGGCAGCACAGTGGTCGGTGGACACGAAGGTGTCTCCCAGGGTGCTCAGCGACTGAATGTGACAGGGCGTATCGCCCATGATTTCGGCGCTTGTGAAATCGATCTGAAAGGATTCATACCGCTCAACAAACCTGTTCGCATCAAGGCGTCGGCGATGGATTACGGCGGCATCGGCTACACAAGCGACATCTGGCTGCTGGTGGAAGGCCAGAGTGGGGGCACCGGCGGAAGCAACAGCAACACGGTGAATCTGGCGCAAGGCAAGCCTGCCAGCCAGAGCAGCCGTTCCCAATGGTCGCGGCCGGACGACCCGCAGGGCGCGGTGGATGGCGTCATCAACGGCGGTTATGCCTTCCACACCGACAACCAGGCCAATCCCTGGTGGCAGGTGGATCTGGGCAAATCCTATCGTCTGGCCGATGTCCGCCTGTTCAACCGCCTCGACTGCTGTTCGGAACGCGCGCGCACCGTGCAGGTCATGCTCTCGGACGACGGACGCGCCTGGCGCACCGCATATCGCCACAATGGCTCCATCTTCGGCGGCAAGGACGGCAAGCCCCTCGTGGTGCCACTGAACCGGGAATCCGCCCGCTATCTGCGCCTGCAACTCAACGAGTCCACCTGGTTCCATCTGGATGAGGTCGAGGTCCATGGCGGCGACGCAGAAGGCGGACGCGATCTCACAAGCGGCGCCAGCACACCCGGCAAGGATGACAACCTGCAGGATGCGTTGAACCAGTTGAAAGGCCTGTTCAAGCGCTGACATGAAACGCCCCTCTGACTCGCTGTACTCGTTGCCGCCCGAGGGGGAGGTCAGTTCCTTCGGGGCGGCCGCGCAAAACTGACATGAAGCCGGGCGGACTTCTCTCCCTGGCACGGGGATATCCGCCCGGCTGGTTGGTTCTGCTCACTGCCCTGGCTTATTTCAATGCGCTCACCGCTTCCTTCCAGTTCGACGACTACAACATTATCGTAGACAACCCTTCCGTTCATTCCCTGACTGCTTGGTGGCAGCATGCGTTGGGCATCCGCCCCTTGCTCAAGTTGAGTTACACGCTGAATTGGATCAGCGGCTTGGGCTCGGAAGGTTTCCACGCCGTCAATCTGCTGTTGCATCTGGTCAATGTGGTGTTGCTTTGGCATCTGTCCGCGTATTTCCCCCGCCCGGGCGCATGGAATGCGGAGCACTGTCGCCATGCCCGGTTGTTGGCCACCCTGATTTTCGCCATGCACCCCATTCAAACCGAGGCGGTCACCTACATCAGCGGCCGCTCCATGGTCCTGATGGCTTGTTTCGGGCTGGGAGCCCTGCTGTGCTGGATGGAGGCGGAACGGCACCCGCGCCCGGCTCCCTGGCGGCTTGCCGCCCTGGTGCTGTTTGCCGCCGCCGTACTAAGCAAGGAAGTGGCGGTGGTCCTCCCTCTGTCACTTTTCTTGCTGCGTCAGCAAAAACCAGCATCGGGTCGGCAAGGGCTCATGTGGATCCTCATCGTGATCGCGGCCCTGGCATTGCTGTTCTTCGTCCTGGGTTATCAACGTTTATTGGTGACGCCGCCACGGGGACTGTTTGCCAATCTGGCTTCGGAAACCAATGCGCTGTTCTACCTTCTGGGCCAACTGTTTCGTCCCCACGCGCTCAACATCGACCCGGACCTGCCCGAGTTGTCAGCCTGGAGTATTTTGCTGGCGGCGCAGTTGAGCCTCCTCGGCAGCATCTTTCTTCTGGCCTGGTTGGAAAGGGGGCGCCG
Organism: uncultured Thiobacillus sp.; assembly: GCA_964513695.1. Lineage (GTDB taxonomy): Bacteria > Pseudomonadota > Gammaproteobacteria > Burkholderiales > Thiobacillaceae > PFJX01. Next base: position 1,498 of record CAZEOR010000030.1, on the reverse strand, counting down.
CCCTTGGCTGACTTACGGAATCGGCTGGTTCGTGCTTCTGTTGCTGCCTACCCATAGCCTGATCCCACGCCTGGACCTGGCCAGCGAACGGCATCTCTATATGAGCGGGATCGGTCTGTTCTGGCTGGCGGGCCTTGGGCTCACAGCACTGTTTGCGCCCTCGCCGACCCACCGTCGCGTGACGGCCATAAACGGGCTCGTTGCGGTGCTCGCTATCACAGGCGTCATCCTGACCGCCAGCCGTAACCGGGATTATCTCGATGAAGTCAGCCTCTGGCAGGCCACGATCCGCCTGTCACCCAACAAGGCCCGCGTTTGGAACAACCTGGGCTATGCGCATGCCCTGGCCGGACAGTTCGGTGAAGCCCGCGCGGCTTTGCTGCATGCGCTTTCCCTGGATCCCGCTCATGCCCGCGCCCGCGCCAACCTCCGGTCACTGGAGACGGGTCGATTTGGCTTGTTCCCTCCCCCTTCCGATCCACGTTCAGGTGCCCAACCCCGGAGCCTGCCATGAGTAAAAATACCGCCCCCCTCGTCTGGGATACCGATCTGCCTCTATTCAGCCCCCTCATGCAGAAACAATGGAGTGCGGGCATGCTGGCCACCGCGCTGGTCATGACCCTGATTATGGGCACCATCTTCGCCGCTCAGGGCGATTGGGATGCGCTTCCGGCCATGGTCGGCATGATCGGAGCGGTGACCTTCGGCCTCTGGCTGCTCGGCATCCTGATCATGGCGATTCTGTTCCGGGGGCGTTACCGGGTGCGTTACACCCTATCCGACGAGGGCCTGCGATGCGAAACCCTGGATCAGGTGGCGAAGAAGGCAAACCGTCTCGCCATCGGTTTGGGTATTGTCCTGGGCAGGGGGCAACTGCTGGGCGCCGGGTTGATTGGAATCTCGCGGGAATCGGAAGGGGTGAACTGGTCGGGGGCTTTCCAGGCCCGCTTTGATCCGGTCCGCCACACTGTCCTGCTGCGCAACGGCTGGCGCACCCTGCTGTGGGTGCAATGCACGCCGGAGAACTACACCGCCGCAGCGGAGCTGGTCAGCTTGCATATGGCACGTCGCCGCACCGCAGGCCGACTTGCCAAAGGCTCTCCCCTGCCGGCCTATCTAGGACGCAGTCTGCTGGTATTCCTGGCTTGCGCGCCCCTGTTTCCTTTAGCCGAGGAACACCACACCGGCCTCTTCCTGCCCATCTTCATACTCTGTTTCGCCTTGGCCATGGTGTGGCTCGTCAATGTGTTCGGCTGGGTGGTCCTGGGTGGCCTTGGCCTGCAAACCCTGTTGGTTATCCTGGTCCAGTTCGAGGAAAGGCAATCCTATTTCCGGCCGGGCGAAACCTACCCGGCTTATGAAGTCCTCGGCGGTGACGATTTCAGCCTTTTTCTGGTGGCCGGCATCGGCGTGGCCGTCCTGACCTGGCTTAGCGTGGCTGCTTTGCGTGGGAGATGGTTGGCCGCTCTGGTTGCCGACCATACCGACATGGGCGATG
>CAZEOR010000029.1:0-14387 GCA_964513695.1 uncultured Thiobacillus sp. | reverse complement strand
CCAGCCGATGTAGATGGCGAGTTGCTGGGCCTCGGGGCCGGGCAGCACCATGCAGTAGTTGAGCGCGTGCAGGAAGCGGCGCTCGCCGATCCAGCGGCGTTTCTCCACCAGTTCCTGATGCATGATGGCGATCTGCCCGGCCGGGCCGCCGAAGCTGATGAAGCCCAGTTTCAGCCAGTAGACGAAGGCCTCCCAGAAGCTGGGATGGTTGGGGCGTTGCGTGGGGGTTTCAGCCGCTTCGTTCAATCTCGTTCTCCGTTCTTTTCGGCAAACGCCGCATACAAGTCATCCAGCAGGCGCCCGCCTTCGGCGAGCAGTTGGTCGTCATCCGCCACCCTTGCTTTGAGCCCCTTGAGCAAGGCTTCCAGTCCCGCCGCCTCGGGCGCCGCGCCGCCCACGTCCAGGCTGTGGACGATGGCGCCCATGCGCATCAGTGCGGCATCGGCCTCCAGGCCAAAACCGGCCAGCAGGGTTTCAAAAGTGACGCGCTCACCGATGTGGGTGAACGTGGCGCCATCGAAATCGAAGCCCAGAGCCTCGTCGGGACAATCTTCGGGATGCCCGAGCCAAAGAAATCGTGCATCGGGATCGATGAACCGCCGTATCAGCCAGGCGGATGCCAGCCGGTCCACCCAGAGATCGCGCCGGGTTGCCCACAGCCGGCCCCGATAATCCCGCGCATCCATGCCCTCGATGTGCGCGTCCCGAGCGGTGGGTTCGCCGGGATTGAGCCGTGTCCGGACCAGACGAAGCACTCGGGCCAGTCGCGCTTCAGTGGTTTGCCGACCTGGACCGGGGAAGTAATCGATGGCGCTCAATTGCTCGAATTGCCGCCGCAAACTACGCAGGGTTTTCTTCTGGGCAACAGCATCCGCATCGGAATCGGCAAGTTGTTCCAGGGCGTCGTCAAGGACGGCATAGTCCTCATGGCGATCGAACAAAGCCGCCAGATCCCGATCGATTTCGCCTTGCTCGCCGATAGTGAGCAGCCAAGCGCTTCCCCCAGCGGCCCGCGCCTCCTCGGCCTGATGATTCAGGACCGATTCCAGATCATTCCGGTAAGGCAGCAGCCAGGCGCCATCGCGCAAGGTTCCGCACCCAAGGGACTTCAGTCCGCGCCAGATTCGGGTTCTGGCGGTGGCATTGTCACTGGGCAGGGAGAGGATCAACAACAACCAATTCATAATTGTAATGACGTAATAATGTATTCATCGTTACACACTTTATGTCTTTCGTTCAAGTTTTCTCTGCCTGCGCCGATAGCGATTAGCCTATTCAGCCCGAGCGCCATGAACCGCTTCTCTGCACCCGACTTCGGTATTCTCGATTCCCTGCGGGAGATGGTCCTTTGCTGGCGGCCGGATCGCGTGGTGAGCTACGCCAACGGGGGCTGCGCCAGGACGTTCGGCCTCGATATATCCAGCCTGGTTGGCAGCCGCTTGCCCGATGTCCTGCCCGAGGCATTCCGGGCCAGCGCAGAGCGGCATTTCCGGGCAGCCCATGCCCGTCTGATGAGCGATCATCGCCAGCACGAGGCCGAGTGGATGCTGGAAACCGAACGCGGACCCCGCTGGTATGCCTGGCGGGATCTGGGGGTGTTCGACACCGCCGGCAACCTCGTGGAAATCCGCAGCTTCGGCATGGATGTCACGGAATGCAAAATCCGCGAGCAGGCGCTGCGAGACAACGAGGACCGCTTCCACACCCTGTTCCAGCATCACGATTCCGTCATGCTGCTGATCGAACCCGACAGCGGCCGCATCCTGGATGCCAACGTGGCCGCATGCCGTTTCTATGGCTATGCCTGGTCGGACCTGACGGTGTGTTTCATCCAGGACATCAACACCCTGCCACCCGAGCAAGTGCGCGCCGAGCGCCAGCGCGCCATATCCGAAGCCCGCAATTACTTCGTCTTTCCCCATCGCCTGGCAAGCGGAGAGGTAAGAACCGTGGAAGTTCATTCCTCTCCCATTATCGATGGGGGACGCAACGTCCTGTTTTCCATCATCCACGACATCACGGACCGGATGAACGCGGAGGCGGCCCTGCGCGAAAGCGAGGCGCTTTACCGCCGCATCATCGAAACGGCGGCGGAGGGCTTCTGGATGATCGACCGGGACCATCGCACGGTGGACGTCAATCAAGCGCTTTGCCAGATGCTGGGCTACACCCGCGCGGAGATGATGGGGCGTTTGCCCATCGATTTCGCCGATGAGGAAAACCAGGCGATCTTCCGTGCCCAGATGGCACGCATCGATACCGCTTTCCATCGGGACTATGAAATAACCCTCAGCCGGAAAGGCGGTTCTGCGGTCCCGACCTTATTCCATGCCACCACCCACAGTGACAACGCCGGAAAGGCGGAAAGCGCATTCGCCTTCGTCAGCGATTTGAGCGATACAAAAAGGGTCGAAGCCGCGCTGAAATCCAGTGAGGCGCGCTGGCAGTTCGCCCTGGAAGGGCTGGATCAAGGGGTCTGGGATTGGGATCTTGAATCCGGATCGGTTTACTTCTCGCCCGGCTGGAAGGCCATGCTGGGCTACCCTGACGACCAAATCGGTAGCGACTTCGAGGAATGGCGCCAACGGGTGCATGAAGAGGATCTGGCCAAGGCCTATGCCATCATGGAGGCCCACTTCCGGGGCGAGATGCCGATCTACGAGATCGAACACCGCATGCGCTGCAAGGACGGCTCCTGGAAGTGGATACTGTCTCGCGGCAAGGTCATGGAGCGTTATCCGGACGGCAAGCCGAAACGCATGATCGGCACCCATGCCGACGTGACCGAGCATCGCATGCGGGAGGAGAAATTGCGCCAGGCGGCGGCCGTTTTCGAGAACACCGTCGAGGGCGTGGTCATCACGGATGCCGGGGGCAGCATCATCGCCATCAATCGGGCCTTCACCGACATTACCGGCTACAGCGAGGCGGAGATCGTAGGCCTGAGTCCCAACGTCATGCAGTCCGGCCGTCATGACAGGGAGTTCTACCAGGCCATGTGGGACGAACTGAATGCCCGCGGCAGTTGGTGCGGCGAGATCTGGAACCGGCGCAAATCCGGGACCATCTATCCCCAATGGCTGACCATCAGCGTGGTTCTCGACGAGCACAACCTGATCAGCCACTACGTCGGCGTGTTCTCGGACATCACCACCGTGAAGCGTTCCGAGGAAGAGCTCAACCGCCTGGCCTATCACGACGCCCTCACCGGCCTGCCCAACCGCTTGCTGCTGCTGGACCGCATCAGCCACGCCATCCGGCGCGCCACCCGATCCGGCAGCCGTTTTGCCCTCTTGTTCATCGACCTGGACCGGTTCAAGAACATCAATGACAACCTGGGGCACCAGACCGGCGATGAGCTGCTCATTGCGGTGTCGGAACGCATCCAGAAACGCCTGCGGGCGGAGGACACTCTGTCACGGCTGGGTGGCGACGAATTCATCCTGCTCATGGAAGACATCCCCAACGAACAGCAGGCGGCGCATCTGGCACGCGACGTCCTCTCCCTGTTGAGCCAGCCCTATCACATCTCAGGCCATGACATCTTCCTGTCGGCCAGTATCGGCATCAGCCTGCATCCGGAAGACGGCGGCGATGCCGAGAACCTGATCAAGCACGCGGACACGGCCATGTACCGGGCCAAGGAAAGCGGGCGCAACGGCTACCAGTTCTATACACGGGATCAATCCGTGGCCGCTTTCCAGCGCTTCAGCCTGGAAGCCGCGTTGCATCGGGCGCTGGAACGGGGCGAATTCGAATTGCACTATCAGCCCCAGATGACCCTCGCCAGCGGCCGGATAACCGCCATGGAAGCCTTGCTGCGCTGGCGCCATCCGGAACTGGGCCTGATTCCGCCGGACCAGTTCATCCCGTTGGCCGAGGAAACCGGCCTCATCCTGCCCATCGGCGAATGGGTTCTGGAAACGGCCTGCCGGGAGGCCCTGCGCTGCCATCAGTTGTGCGGCGAACAAATGACCGTGGCGGTCAACCTCTCACCCCTTGAATTGCAACGGGGAGATCCGGTCAATCGAGTCAAGCGCGTCCTGGAAGACACCGGATTGCTGCCCCGGTTCCTGGAGCTGGAGATCACCGAAAGTTCCGCCATGCGCCGGGGCGAGGAAAGCATCGCCATGCTGCACGAACTCAACAACCTGGGCGTTCGGCTGGCCATCGACGATTTCGGCAGCGGCTATTCCAACCTGGGCTACCTCAAGCAATTGCCGGTATCCACGCTGAAGATCGACCGGGTCTTCGTGCGCGATCTACCCGACGACAACGAGGACGCGGCCATCACCCGGGCCATCATCGCCCTGGGCCATTCACTGAACCTGAACGTTCTCGCGGAAGGCGTGGAAACCCAGGCCCAACGGGTGTTCCTGGAACATCACGGCTGCGACATGCAGCAAGGCTACCTGCTGGCCAAGCCCTTGCCTTTCGAGGAAGTCGCCCGGCTGATAAAGAAAATCAACCAAGTGTGAGCGGACCCCGGGGCGGGGATGAACAGGGTTTCTATTCCTTCTCGCCGTAGGGCAGTTTCACATGTCCGTAGCGGATGGACAGCACCGCCAGTGTCAACAGCAGGATGGAGGAAGCCACCCCCAGCATGTGCCACTGATCCAGGTTCTTCAGGTCAAGAACCAGATAGCGGGCCAGGGCGACGATGGCGATGTAGATGGGAAACTGCACCGGCAGTTTGCCGGACTCGAAATACACCCCCACCATGGCCAGGATTTCCAGGTAGAGGAACATCAACAGCAGGTCCGCCAGGGTGACCGCGCCGGCCGCGATCATGTTGTTCACCTCGCCGGCACCGGCTACCACCGTGGCGATGGTGATCACTAATAGGCCGACATACTCGATAAAGCCCAGGACGGTCTGGGCGTGGTGGGTGAAGATGTTCTGGCGCATCGTTCGTCTCCTCGCGGGTAGGCGCATGCTACTACTGCGCCAGCCACGGAGCCATGGCGGAATGGCGTCCGCTTCCTGTCGGCTTCGCCACAATCCGCCGCTACCGGTTTCAATCCCGCCCAGTCGCCGCCCCCTAGCACCAAGATTAACCCATTGATTGGCAAGGACATGGCGCGTTTCTGACGGCTGGTATGCGACTTGCCATGGTCAGGCATGCCCATGCCCAATCCATCCATGACAAACCCGGAACCCGACGCCACCGACATCGAAGGGGAAATGCCGCAACTGAAAACCCGCATCGCCCTGGTCTGGGCCCGACGGGAAAAGTTGAAGCAGGCCCTGGAGTCGGGCGCCACGCCACCCCGCGCGGGCTTCCAGGAACTGGAAAACGTCGATCGGGAACTGTCCGAACTGGATGCGCGCTTCAAAAGGCTTTGGGACTCGATCAACGGAACCCAACGGGAGACGCCATGACCTACCAGGATCTGCAATCCGCCGAAGTCGCCGCCCTGCGCGCCGAAGGCGAACTGACCATCTTCGACACGCGCGACGCAGCCAGCTTTGCCCAAGGCCACCTGGACGATGCCCAACCCATCGGCGACGCCGCCCTCGGCCAGCTGATCCGGTCCCGCCAACGCCAACGCCCCATCCTGGTCTACTGCTACCGGGGCAACAGCAGCCGGGACGTGTGCCAACTCATCGCCGGCCTGGGCTTCAGCCGGGTCTACAACCTGGCCGGCGGCTGGCAGGCCTGGGAGCAGTTCACCCGACAACTCACCCAGGCGCCGTCCGCCGCCGCCCCCTCCGCCGGCCTGGTCGGCTGGCTCATGGAACAAGGCTTCCCCGCCGACAACATCCACGCCCGCAACGACACCGGCATGTCTCCCCTCATGCTGGCCGCCCTCAAGGGCGAACGCGCCCTGGTGGAGGAACTGCTCGCCCTCGGCGCCGACCCCAACCACGTCAACGACGACGACCACCACGCCCTCTGGTTCGCCTGCGTCCACGGCGACCCGGAGCTGGTCTCCCTGCTCCTCACCCGCGGCGCCAACGTGGACAACCAGAACGTCAACGGCGCCACCTGCGCCATCTACACCGCCTCGACCGGCAAGCTGGAAGTGCTCAAACGCCTGGTGCAGGGGGGCGCCGATCTTGGCAAGGAAACCAGCGGGGGATACACGGCCTTTGAGAGCGCCTCGACGCTCGCGGTGCTGAAGTATTTGCGGGGGCTGTCGGTGGATAGGCGGGAGTTGTCGGCGGCTTGAGGATATGTCGCCCGGTGGCTGACACCGTCCGTCGGACGGGTCGATAATTCCCGCCAACGTGGCCCATGAATCCGCGCATCTCCAGAGGTCAGCCATGCCCCCTCTCACCCTCGTCATCGGCAACAAGAACTACTCCTCCTGGTCCCTGCGGCCCTGGCTGGTGTTGCGTCAGGCCGGCATTCCCTTCGAGGAGGTCCGCATCCCGCTTTACCGGCCCGATACGCTCGATGAACTGAAGGCCTGGTCGCCCTCCGGGCTGGTGCCGCTGTTGCGGGATGGCGAGTTGAAGGTATGGGATTCACTGGCCATCTGCGAATACATGAACGAGCGTTTTCCGGAACATCAACTGTGGCCGGCCGATGCGGCGGCCCGGGCGGTGGCGCGCTCGGTGAGCGCGGAGATGCATGCCGGCTTCATGGGGCTGCGCAGCGCCATGTGCGTGAACATCCGCGCACGCTATCCGGGCCAGGGGCGCACGCCGGAATGCCTGAAGGACATCGAACGCATCCTGGCCTTGTGGAGCGACTGCCGCGCCCGCTTCGGCGTGGGGGGCGATTTCCTGTTCGGGCATTTCAGCATCGCCGATGCCATGTACGCGCCGGTGGTGCTGCGCTTCCAGACTTACGGGGTGCCGCTTGAGGGCGTGGCGCGGGCCTATGCTGACGCGATCCTGGCACTTCCAGCCCTGCAAGCCTGGATGGCGGATGCCCTGGCGGAAACCGAGCGGATCGAGATGTTCGATCTCTACGACTGAAGGCGTCCAATCGCCGGGAGACTGCATGGACATGAGCCAGGAATCCTTCGAACGCGGCCAGGCCTTGCAGCGCATCGATACGGCGCTACCCGCCGCCACCTACAACCTGACCCGCATCCTGCTCGCGAACAGCGCGAACGGCTGCGTGTTCGTGCCCCTGCGCGCCATGCAATACCTGGCGGTCATCGACCGGGAGGAGATCATCTTCGTGGACAGCCAGTACAAGCGCTGGGTGGAAGTGGCCTGGCGCGGTTTCAAGCCCCAAGCCCGGTTAGCGTTGGATGAGCCGGTGGCCTACCAAGCGGTGTTCTACACATCGGAGGGGCGCGATACCCAGCGCCGCATCCAGGCCGAGTTCGCCGGGGCGCTGGCCCTGCTCGACTCGCGCCGGCCGGCGGGCGGTGCCGCCCATATCCTGCCGCTGAGGGGCAAGGCGGGTTAGCCGGAGAGTCTGCGGCGATATTGGGCAGGCGCAGCCCGCCCAAGCTACAGCATCACTCGTCGTCGCCCAGTTCCGGGTCCCAGCCCTTGTCGCGGGCCGCGTCCATGGCGCGGCCGTAGATTTCCACATGGCGTTGGCGCAGCTCGGTCGGCAGGTGGCTGGGCAGGTTGCCGTACTTGTCCCATTCGTTCTGGACCCGCTCCATGAGGTTCTGCATGCGGCCGACGCTCCAGCCCGCGCAGTCCTCCGTTTCCGGGATGAAGCCGAACAGCCAACCGTCCAGGACGATGCGCCCCAGTTGGGTCATGCCGTGCTTGTCGTTGTTGAAGCCGGGGTAGGTGGTTTCCATGGGGTTCCTATTTTTTCTTTCTTGCTCGGATCGCCGGCCTATTCGGAAGGATCGAGTGGCGGGAGCAGTTCGCACAGCATTTCCACCAGGCGAGGCAGGTCATCCGTTGCCGTGCGATACAACTGGGCGTGATCGACATGGCCGTATTCATGGGCGAGGATATTGCGCTGGCCGACGATCAGGCGCCACGGGATTTCGGGGTGGGCGGCCCGGATCTCCGGGCTGACTCGCCGGGCCGCTTCCCCGACGATCTCGACGGCCCGTTCCAGGGCGAGTTTTCTCGTGGTATCCCGAGCGAATGCTTCGAAATCCACATCCTCGATGACCGCCATGCCATTCCGGGCGGCTTCCAGCATGTCCCAGAGGTAGGCCGGGTCGCGGCCCTCAGGCGGCATAGAGCCTTTCCAGGTCTCTGACGATGGCCTGCCGGCGATAGGGATTGCGCAGGATCTCCGGTGTGGCGAGATCGACGGAGCGGCCAAAAATGCTTTCCAGCTCCTCCTTCATTTCCACCAAATGAAAAAGACCGGGAGCCTGACTGGGCACGAACTCCACCAGAACATCCACGTCGCTGTCCGGCCGGAAATCCGCCCGCGTCGCGGAGCCGAACACCGACAAGACGCGCACGCCGTAACGCTGGCAGGTGGCCGACAAGGCATCGCGTTCGAAGGTCAGGGCGGGGTTCAGCATGGTTCGATCAAGGTTAGCGGGTCAGGCCAGCGTACAGCAGCGGCAGCTTCTCCGGCAACCGCTGCACATGATCCACCACCATGTAGTTTTTCTGGCCGAAAATCCGTGACACGTAGTTGTCGGCCCTCGGGTCCAGGCTCATGCAGTAGGTGGTGACGCCCAACTTGGCGACTTCCTCCACCGCCTTCTTGGTGTCGTAGCGCAGATACTGGGGGTCGCGCACGTCCACGTCGGCGGGCTCGCCGTCGGTGATGACGATGAGCAGTTTCTTGGCCGAGCGCTGGAGTTTCAAATGGTGGCCGGCGTGGCGGATGGCTGCGCCCATGCGCGTCGAGAGCTGGCCGGTCATGCCCGCCAGTTTCGCCTTGGGCACTTCATCCCAGTGCTGGTCGAAGTCCTTGAAGCGGGTGTATTCCACGTCGTGGCGGCCGTCGGAGCAGAAGCCGTGGATGGCAAAGGGGTCGCCCACCTTGTCGATGGCGTCGGCCAGCAGCACGCAGGCCTGCTGGGTGAGTTCGCGCACCGAATACGCCTGATCCTGAACCTTCTCATTGGTGGACTCGGACAGGTCCAGCAGCACCAGGATGGAGAAGTCCCGGGTCTTGCGCACGCTGCGCATCATGATGCGCGGGTCCGGCTGGTTGCCCAAGCGGATGTCGGTAAAGCTGGCGATGGCGGCGTTGATGTCGATCTCGTCGCCGTCCTCCAGCTTGCGGATGCGCTGCACGCCCTGGGGCTGCATGGCGTCCAGCAAAAATTTCATGCGGTGGATTTCGCGCTTGTACTGGGCGGTGATGGCGTCGATGACCGCCAGGTCGCCGGACTTGGCGCGCTTTTCCAGCACCGTGGCCCAGGCCGGGCGTTCCAGCTGGATCTGGTAGTCCCATTCCGAATAGTGGAAGGGGTCGGACACCGGCTCCTTGCCTTCCAGTTCGTTGAAGCTCTTGCCGTGGCTTTCGTCGCCGATGTTCTCGTAGGGGAACAGCTCGCTGCCCAGCACCCAGATTTCCTCGGCATCGTCGCCGGCGGTCTCCACGTCGATCTCGTTGGCCATCTCCATGACGCTGACGTACTTGCGCACCTGCTTGATGGATTCGTAGCCGGCGCCCGCGGCCTTGTTGAAATCGAATTCCTCGAATTCCCAGAAATAGCGGTTGTCGTCCCGGTAGGGGGCGGTGAGCAGGTCGGTACGGGGATTGAAGGCGATCTTCTTCTCGGCCAGACGGTGGGCGAGCTGCACGCCGATTTCCCAGGACGTGTGGTTGCTTTCCAGGCGATCTTGAGCCTGGGCGAACAGCAGCCGGCCTTCGGCGATCCAGGGATCGTCGTCCCGGTAGGTTTCGTCGAGCAGGGCGCGGGCGAGGCGGTTCAGGTAGTCGCCGACGCTGGCGGTCATTGCCGGGGTGGCGGTATGCAGCTTCGCCCACAAGGCCTTGAGGCCGGGGAAGCGACGGATGGACAGGGTTTCGACGCGGGCGTCCTCGATCACCGAGATCACCGCCATCTGGAACGGATTGAGCGCTTCGGCGGAAATGGGCTGCTTCGTTTCCACCACATGGGCGGCGCAGTGGGCGGCGGTGGCGCGGTAGAGCTCCAGGCCGGAGACCTTGTTTCCCTCCCCCGCCGGGGGGCGTAGGCAGGGTTTCGGCGAGCATTGCTCGCCGCTGCCGGAGCCGGCCGGCTGTGCAAAGCCGGCCGTGGACGGGGTTAGGGGAGAGGGAACCCGGGTAGGGGATGCTGAACTTGCTCCCTCTCCCCCGGCCCCTCCCCCGGTGTGGGAGGGGAGAACGAAATCATCGAAGGCATCGGGCAGATGCAGCAGGTAGTCTTCGATGTAGGGCCGATAACCCTCGCGATTCTCGAAATCCCCCGAGGTCGGCCGCATGAAGAAATCCCGCGCCCACAGGGCGCGCAGATACATGTTGATGCGCCGCTGCACGTCAACCAGCAGTGTGCCCTTGCGCTCCTTCTGCATCATCGCCAGGGATTCCTTCGACTCCAGGCTGAAGTAGCGGATCTGCTCCTCGTAGTTGGTGCGGTGGGCGTGGGCGCCCCACAGGGCCCAGCGGCGCAGGCCGCCCAGGGTGAGTTGCTGGAACAGCACTTCCAGCTTGTCCAGCATGGGCCGCACGCCGCGCGGCGCCTGGGCGATGAGGGTGTTGATGAATTGCAGGTAGTTCAGGAACAACTGGGCGTCGCCGAGCCGGTTGGCGGCGGTGGGCGCGCTGGCGAGCAGGAGCTCGATCACCGCGCCGGAGGTCTTCGAGGCCAGCATCAGGGACGCGGTGGCGAGGTCGGCCACCACGTCCTCGCCGACTTCCTTGGCCACCCGGGGCGCTTCCTCGATCCAGGTTTCCACCAGGGAGTCGCCGTGACCCAGGCCGCGGATGGCGGCGACGCCCTTGAGGTAGTTGTCCAGGCCGCGCGGCGAGAAGACCTTGGTGGCTTCGTGCCAGTTGGCTTGCAGGGCCTGCTGGCTGTGGAGCGACAGGCTCTCCAGCAGTTCGGCGTAGTCGGCGAGATTGAGGGACATATGTCAGTAAGGCGTGATGGGGGAGGAACGAGGAAAACCGTGCCATTCCGCCTCGCCCATCACGCCTGTCTCCTGGCTAGAAAAAGGTGCTCACTGCCGCGTCCAGCGCGTCGCGCATGTCCGGGTCGTCGGTGATGGGCCGCACCAGGGCGACGCGGCAGGCGGCCTGGGGATTCACGCCCTTGGCGATGAGGCTGCCGGCGTAGATCAGCATGCGGGTGGACAGGCCTTCGTCCAGGCCATGGCCCTTCAGGTTGCGCGAACGCTCGGCGATGGACACCAGCTTGCCGGCGATGTCGGCGCTGACACCGGATTCGTGGGCGACGATCTCGCTCTCGATGGCGTGGTCGGGGTAGGTGAAGTCCAGGCCGCCGAAGCGCTGCTTGGTGGACTGCTTCAGATCCTTCATCAGGCTTTGGTAGCCCGGGTTGTAGCTGATGACGATCTGGAAATCCGGGTGGGCGTGGACCAGCTCGCCCTTCTTTTCCAGGGGCAGCACACGCCGGTTGTCGGTCAGCGGGTGGATCACCACGGTGGTGTCCTGGCGCGCCTCGACGATCTCGTCCAGGTAGCAGATGGCGCCGTGGCGCGCGGCGATGGCGAGCGGGCCATCCTGCCATTCGGTGCCAGAGGCGGAGAGCAGGAAGCGACCGACCAGGTCGGAGGCGGTCATGTCCTCGTTGCAGGCCACGGTGATGAGCGGCTTGCCCAGTTTGTGGGCCATGTACTCCACGAAGCGCGTCTTGCCGCAGCCGGTGGGGCCTTTCAGCATCATGGGCATGCGCACGGAATAGGCGGCTTCGTAGAGTTCAACCTCGTCGGCAACGGGGCGGTAGTAGGGTTCTTGCTCAATGCGGTATTGGTCGATGATGTGGCTCATGGCGAACTCCGGGTGTTCTCCCTCCCCCACCGGGGGAGGGCCGGGGAGAGGGAACAGCAGTTGCATTACCAACCTCGGACGGCGTGATTCAGGCCGTCGTTGCTCCCTCTCCCCCATCCCCTCCCCCGGTGGGGGAGGGGGGTGAAGATCAAACGGTCTTGCCGCGGAAGATGACCATCGCCGCGCCTTGCGACTGCTTGAAATTGTCGTAGCCGATCAGGCGCACGTGGTTGTTCGGGTTGGCCTTGTGGCAGGCCTCAGCCTCGGCCAGCACGCGGTCCACGTCGGTTTCGCCAAACATGGGCAGCTTCCACATGTACCAATAGGAATCCATCATGTGCTCGGGTTCGGTGTGCTCGATGGCCGGGTTCCAGCCTTTCTTCACCAGGAATTCCACCTGCTTCTTGATGTTGGCCGCGTCCATGGCGGGCAGATAGGAGAAGGTCTCGAACTTGCGGCTGGCGGGATCGCTCAGGCGGCTTTTGTAATCCATCACTTCAGACATTTCGTTTCCTTTCGAATTGGGTTGACTCCCCTCCCCCCTCGGGGGAGGGGCCGGGGGAGAGGGAACCCGGCGCGGCTGTCGCAACCGTTGTTCCCCCACCCCTGCCCTCCCCCGGAGGGAGAGGGAGAAAAGCGCATTACTTGTGGGCGACGTCCAGCTTGTCCACGGTGTCGAACTCGAACTTGATCTCTTTCCAGGTTTCCATGGCGATCTTCAGTTCGGGGCTGTGGGCGGCGGCCTTGGTCAGGATGTCCTTGCCTTCCTTCTCGATCTGCACGCCCTGGTTGCGCGCTTCCACGCAGGCTTCCAGCGCGACCCGGTTGGCCGCGGCGCCGGCGGCGTTGCCCCAGGGGTGGCCGAGGGTGCCGCCACCGAATTGCAGGACGGAGTCGTCACCGAAGATGGAAACCAGTGCCGGCATGTGCCAGACATGGATGCCGCCGGAGGCAACGGGCAGCACGCCGGGCATGGAGCCCCAATCCTGGTCGAAGAACAGGCCGCGCGAACGGTCTTCCTTGATGAACTCATCACGCATGGTGTCGATCCAGCCCAGCGTGGCTTCGCGGTCGCCTTCCAGCTTGCCGACAACGGTGCCCGAGTGTAGGTGGTCGCCGCCGGACAAGCGCAGCACCTTGGTCAGCACGCGGAAGTGGATGCCGTGGTGCGGGTTGCGGTCGAGCACGGCGTGCATGGCGCGGTGGATGTGCAGCAGCATGCCGTTGTCGCGACACCAGTTGGCCAGGCCGGTGTTGGCCGTCAGGCCGCCGGTCAGGTAGTCGTGCATGATGATGGGCGCGCCGATTTCCTTGGCGAACTCGGCCCGCTTGTACATCTCTTCCGGCGTCGGCGCGGTGACGTTGAGGTAGTGGCCCTTGCGCTCGCCGGTCTCCCGCTGCGCCTTCAGGGTGGCTTCATGGACGAAGGAGAAACGGTCGCGCCAACGCATGAAGGGCTGGCTGTTGACGTTCTCGTCGTCCTTGGTGAAGTCCAGGCCGCCGCGCAGGCATTCGTAGACAGCGCGACCGTAGTTCTTGGCGCTCAGGCCCAGCTTGGGCTTGATGGTACAGCCAAGCAGGGGACGGCCGTACTTGTTCATCTTGTCGCGCTCGACCTGGATGCCGTTGGGCGGGCCGCCGCAGGTCTTGATGTAGGCGATGGGGAAGCGCACGTCTTCCAGGCGCAGGGCGCGCAGGGCCTTGAAGCCGAACACGTTGCCCACCAGGGAGGTGAGCACGTTGACAACCGAACCTTCCTCGAACAGGTCGATGGGGTAGGCCACGAAGGCGTAGAAGCAGGTGTCGTCGCCGGGCACGTCCTCGATGCGGTAGGCGCGGCCCTTGTAGTAGTCCAGGTCGGTCAACAGGTCGGTCCACACCGTGGTCCAGGTGCCGGTGGACGACTCGGCGGCCACGGCGGCGGCGACTTCCTCCCGGTCCACGCCCGGCTGGGGGGTGATCTTGAAGCAGGCCAGGATGTCGGTGTCCTGGGGGGTGTAATCCGGGGTCCAGTAGGTCTGGCGGTATTCCTTCACGCCAGCGTTGTAGGTTTTGACGGCCATTGATCGCTCCTTGTATGGATGGGGGTTGATCCAGCGAACCGAGCTCATGTCGATTCGAGGTGGGCGAATCTTGGCGGCCTCAATGCATAAATAACAGTCACGATTTTCTATTTATACGATAGTGTTTAATCTATGCATATCCTTCGTTGATCAAGGCTCCCCATGCGCCACCACACCACCTTCCGCCAACTGGAAATCTTCGAGGCCATCGCCCGCCTGCGCAGCTTCACGCGGGCCTCCGAGGAGCTTTACCTGACCCAGCCCACCGTCTCCATGCAGATGAAGAAGCTCACCGACATCGTCGGCTCCCCCCTGGTGGAACAGGTGGGCAAGAAGGTATCGCTCACCGAGGACGGCCGCGAACTGGCCCAGGCCAGCCGGGACATCTTCGCCATCCTGGACCGCTACACCATGGCCGTGGCGGAGCGGCAGGGCCTGGAACGGGGCAAGCTCAAGCTGATGGCCATCACCACCGCCTCATATTTCGCCCCGCGCCTGCTGGG
>CAZEOR010000028.1:218-14484 GCA_964513695.1 uncultured Thiobacillus sp. | reverse complement strand
TGGAGGCATCAAGAAAGTACTGATCCCGGAGGGCAACGTGAAGGATCTTGTCGAGATTCCCGACAACATCAAGAACCGGCTCGAGATACAGCCCGTGAAGTGGATAGAGCAGGTTCTTGAGGCTGCGTTGGAACGCGTACCGGAAGCGCTTTCCGAAGAAGCTGTAGCCGAAACCCCAGCACCAGTGCCGCCTGCAAGCGAACCTCCCGCTGTAATCAAGCATTGACGCGGGGTTTAGGGAAGAATAGGGCCAAAATGCGCTTGACACGGCGTTTTGGCGGTTGCTATAAAACCCCGCGCAGGCTTTCCTGCGCTGCCTTCATCCACTGAAAGGGGGATTTCGTGAACAAATCTGAACTGATTGATGCCATCGCCGCGTCCGCTGACATTTCCAAGGCCGCTGCAGGCCGTGCTTTGGATGGTGCAATGGATGCAGTGAAAAAAGCGCTGAAGAAAGGCGAGATGGTCACTTTGGTGGGCTTCGGCTCCTTCTACGTGGGTAAACGCGCTGCTCGCTCAGGCCGTAATCCCCGTACAGGTGCAACCATCAAGATCAAGGCTGCGAAAGTTCCTAAGTTCCGCGCTGGCAAAGCACTGAAAGATGCTGTAAACTAGCGGTCTTTCTAAGGGGTGCTTAGCTCAGTTGGTAGAGCGTCGCCCTTACAAGGCGAATGTCGGCGGTTCGACCCCGTCAGCACCCACCAGCCAGAATTTGCAGTATCCAGAAAAAGCAGTATGTAGTTAGAAGTCAATGGAGTGGTAGTTCAGTCGGTTAGAATACCGGCCTGTCACGCCGGGGGTCGCGGGTTCGAGTCCCGTCCACTCCGCCAACACCTCAAAGGCGAACGCAAGTTCGCCTTTTTTTTTGTTTCGGGTTGCTTTTCTTAGACCAAGTGAATTCAAAACCATGCTAGAAGCCATTCGTGAACGTGCGCAGGGTTGGATTGCCAAGGTTATCCTGGGCCTGCTCGTCATCCCCTTCGCTCTGTGGGGGGTTGATTCCTACTTCTCCAAGGGGGGCAAGGAACCTCCTGCTGCTGAGATAGATAGTGGTCAGATCAGTCAGCGCGAGTTCAACAAGGCCCTCAAGAATCAGCAAGAAGCCATGGGCTCGAAAGTCGAGGAAAAGGCCCTTCGCCAATTGGTTATGGATCAACTGGTGAACACGCGGGTATTGTCCCAGGCTGCAACAAAGTCGGGTTTCACCGTGTTGGACCCCCAGGTACAGGCGGTGCTGGGCGGAGTGGAAATCTTCCAGGAAAGCGGAAAATTTTCGGAAGCGCGACTGGAGGCCTGGCTGCGAAACAGGAGCATGAGCCGTGGCGAATTACTGTCCATGATCGGCCAGGAATTGCTGATGAAGCAGGTGCAGATCGGTTATGGCGAGGGTGCCTTGGCATCCAATGCCGTCGCCGATAGGTTGGCGCGATTGCTTAGCCAGCAGCGCGAAATCAATGAAGCTGGCTTCGATGCAAAGACCTATCTCAATGCCGTGAAGGTCGATGAAAAGAGGATCGAAGACACCTACCGTGCCCACCAGAATGACTACACCACACCTGCCCAGGTCCGGGTGCGCTACGCGACCCTCTCCCAGAGCGTGTTGGAAGAAGGAATCAAGGTCAGCGATGAACAGGCACGCAAGTATTTCGAATCCAACGCCAACCGATTCCAGGAGCCCGAGCAGAGGCACGCTGCCCACATCCTCATCAAAGTTGATGAAGGCGCTGATGCCAAGGCACGCATGGCCGCCAAGACGAAGGCAGAGCAGTTGCTCGCGGAACTGCGTAAGACACCGACCAAGTTCGCCGACCTGGCGCGCCAGAATTCCCAGGATCCGGTGTCCGGCGCCAAGGGCGGGGATCTGGGCACATTCACACGAGACATGATGGTTAAGCCCTTCGCCGATGCAGTGTGGGGTATGAAGTCAGGAGAAATTCGCGGTCTGGTGGAAAGCCAGTTTGGATATCACATCATTCGCCTGGATAACGTGGTGCCAGGTGCCAAGATGGGGTTCGAGGTGATCAAGGCTGAAATCGTGCAGGAATTGAAGAAGCAGGAAGCCCTGAAGCGTTTCGTGGAAGCGGCTGAACGTTTCAGCAACCTGGTTTATGAGCAACCGGACAGTTTGGACCCCGCTGCAAAGGAATTCGGCCTGAAAGTGGAAGAGAGTGGATGGATCGGCAAGGATCAAGCCCAACCCGCCTTGCTAGCCAATCCGCGCCTGCTGGAGGCGCTGTTCAGAGAGGATGCCCTGAAGAAACGCCAGAACGTCGAAGCCATCGAGGTGGCACCCAACACGCTGGTCGCAGCTAGGGTCATTGACCATCGCCCCGCTGGCATCCGCCCTCTTGCTGACGTGACAGGTGAAATTCGCGCCAAACTGACCTCCGAAGCTGCCCGCAAGTTGGCTATCGAGGCAGGTAAGAAAGCACTGGAAGCCGCCCAGGCTGGCCAGAGTCCTTCCGGTTTCTCCGCGCCCATGACGGTTTCCCGTATGCAGCCCCTCAATTTGCCAGCCGTGTCGATCAAGGCGATATTCCGCACTGATACCGGCAAACTTCCCGCTTATCTTGGGGTGGAGTCCAGTGATGGGTATCGGCTTTATCGCATCAATCGCGTCGCTACCAGTGAACCGGCTCCCGACATGGCCAAGAAGATTCGCATCGACCTGCGCAAGCTGCTGGCCCAGGAAGAGATGCGCGCCTACCTGGAAAATGCCAAATCAAAAGCCAAAATCAAGATCACGCCAACCGCATTGGAGCCTAAGGCCGAGTAAGCACGGACAAGAAGACAACAAAAAGCCGGGAATACCCGGCTTTTTGTTGTCCAGGTTGCTTGGAAAACTACTCGTCCACCGCCAGACCGGCTGTGCTGTTGAAGCCGGAGTCCACGTAGGTGATTTCACCCGTGATGCCGCTGGCCAGATCGGACAGCAGGAAGGCGGCCGTATTGCCCACTTCCTCGATGGTCACGTTTCGGCGCAAGGGGGAGTTCTTCTCGCCCCAGGCAAGCAGCTTGTTGAAATCGGCGATACCGGATGCAGCCAGGGTTTTGATGGGGCCGGCGGACAGTCCGTTCACACGGATACCGCGTGGTCCCAGACCCGCAGCCAAATAGTAGACGCTGGATTCAAGACTGGCCTTGGCCAGACCCATGACGTTGTAATGGGGCACGGAACGCACCGCGCCCAGATAACTCATGGTCAGCATGGCAGCGTTGCGGCCTTCCATCATGGGTAGGCCCGCCTTGGCCAGTGCGGTAAAGGAATAGCTGGAAATGTCGTGGGCGATACGGAAGTTTTCCCGGGTGACGTTGTCGATGTAATTGCCGTCCAAGGCTTCTTTCGGGACATAGGCAATGGAGTGCACCAAGCCATCCATCCCATCCCAGTGTTCGCCGAGTTCCTGATACAGGGCGGCTATTTCCTCATCGCTACCTACGTCGCAGGGAAATGCCAAGGGGGAAGAGGAAAACTCGCCGGCCAGTCCGAGCACCCGATCGCGGACCTTGTCGCCTTGGTATGTAAAAGCCAGTTCAGCGCCTTCCCGGTGGCAGCATTTGGCTACGCCGTAGGCGATGGAACGGTTGCTGATCATCCCCGTGATGAGAATTTTTTTACCGGCGAGAAAGCCCATGTCGCTATCCCTGAATTGGAAACGTGGAAATTATAACCGCGAGGCTGCATCCGCCGAATCTCGGCGCTACCATCCGTGGTGGAAAAGAGGAGTGTGAGCATGGGAGCAAGAATCATCGCAGTGGTAAACCAGAAGGGTGGGGCGGGCAAGACCACCTTGGCCATGCTGCTGGCAGGCAGCTTGGCGGATCACAACAAGCGTGTGTTGGTGGCCGATGCCGATCCCCAGAACACTGCGGTGCATTGGGCGCGAATGGGTGAAGGGTTTCCCGCCGAGGTGGAGGATGTATCCGGCGAGGAGGGCAAATTACACAAGGCTTTGCGCAAGCGTCAGGATGAATTCGATTACATCGTCATCGACAGTCCTCCCGCCGCTGCGGCTCCGGTCACCGCCAGCGCGTTGAAAGCCGCACATTTGGCCTTGGTGCCTGTGATTCCATCTCCCCTGGATCTATGGGCATCGGTACGTATTCGCGAGGCCATCGTTCATGCCCGCAACAAGAATCCAGAGTTGGAGGCCCGCTTGGTGGTGAACCAGATGCAGCCCAATACGTTGCTGGCCCGGGAAGTGCTGGGCATGCTGCCCGAGTTCGGCATTCCACTGCTGGCCGCCAGCCTCAAGAGCCGAACCGCCTATCGCCAGTGTGCCGCGCTGGGTGCCACCATCCATGCCCTGGGCAGTCGGGCCGCAATGGCTTCCATGGAGGTGGATGCCCTGCGGCGGGAAGTGGAAAGATTGCTGCGCGGGCGATAATCTCGTCTCGCCGCTACGTTTTACGCGCTGACCGCGTCACCTAGGACTTTTCTTCCCTTCATGCCGATTTACACGACACTGGATTTCCTGCGCCATGGCGAACCCATGGGGGGCAAGCGTTATCGCGGCAAGACCGACGATCCCCTATCGCAAAAGGGCTGGGCCCAGATGTGCACGGCTACCGCTGGCGAGCGTCCCTGGATGGCCATCGTGTCTTCACCCTTGAGCCGTTGTCGTACCTTCGCCGAGTGGCTAGCGGGGGTGACAGGTCTGCCACTCAGTGTGGACGAACGCCTTGCCGAGGTCGGTTTCGGTATCTGGGAAGGACGCACTGCCGAGGAGATCAATAAAGCCGAGCCCGACAGCGTGTTTGATTTCAAGTGCGATCCGGTGGGACATCGGCCCGAGGGAGCGGAAGCGCTAGCGGCTTTCTCAGCGAGGGTTGATGCGGCCTACGAGCAGATCATCAGCCGCCACAAGGGCGAACATGTTCTGGTGGTGGCCCATGCCGGTGTCATTCGCATGGCGCTGAGCCATGTGCTGGGTTTGCCGCCCGAACGGGCCTATCGCATCAATGTTGGCTCAGCCGGCTTGGCCCGGGTGAGAGTAGAACATCGTGGCAGCAAGCGTTTTGACAGTCTTATGTGGTTGAGCAAAGGAGGGGGCTGACCCACGCCAACGCCTACAACGAGCGTTGCCACTCAGGTCCGGAACCGGCTTACGGTTTTGTCGAGGTTCTCGGCCAGATTTGCCAGCGCGGAGGCATGACGGGACGTTTCTGATGCCGCCGCGTGACTTTGTTCAGCCATCTGGGCCACATTCTCGACACTACGTGCGATTTCCTGGCCGGCGGCATTCTGCTCGCGCAGGGCATGGGTGATGTCGGCCACCGAAGCCGAGGCGGTGCGCGCGCTGGCGGCAACCTGTTCTATGGTTTGGCCGGCCTTGCCCGCCAGTTCCACGCCCATCTCCACCCGGCGCACGCCATCCTCCATGGTGTTGACCGCGTGTCGCATGCTGGTATGCATTTCATTGATCATGCCGGCGATTTCCTGTGTGGATTTGCCGGTGCGTTCCGCCAATTTGCGCACTTCATCCGCCACCACCGCGAATCCGCGCCCCTGTTCTCCCGCCCGGGCCGCCTCGATGGCCGCGTTGAGGGCCAGCAGATTGGTCTGATCGGCGATTTCCTTGATGACATTGACGATGCGGGAAATCTGTTCCGCGTTGCTGCCCAATGCCTCGATGGCCTGGGAAGACGCGCGCACGGAGTCGGCGATCTGGCGCATTTCCTGACCGGTATGGCCGACCACCTCGACCCCTTGGTGGGACAGGATTCCGGATTCCACCGAGGCGGTGGCGGCGGTTTGCGCCCGGTCGGTCATCTGGTCGATGCTCACCGAAAGTTCTTCCACGGCCGCCGCGATGCTGCTGGAGGAATGACTCTGGCGTTCGCTGGCGGCGCAGGTTTGTGTGGAGGCGGCAGCCAATCCGCGACTGGTATCCATGATGCGCTGGCTGTCACTGCGAACCTCCCGGACGATGCCCTGGAGATTGTCCAGCAAGGCATTGAAGGCCTGGACAGTCTGGCCGATCTCATTGTTGGGACAGGCTGGCGCGCGCAGGGTGAGATCGCCATCCGCGCGAATGCTTTGGGCGGTCTTGGCCAGGCCGGCCAGGGGGGTGGCGATGCGGCGGAACACCACCGGTGTCAGTGTGCTCAGCGCAACCAGCGCGAACAGGACTATGCCGCCGCTCGCCCAGCGGTTTCCGGCCATGGCCTGATGGGCGGAGGATTCGGCGATTTGGGATTCGGCCTGGATCAGGTCGGCGAGTTTTTCCATCTCGCTTTCCAGGGCGCCGAAGTCCTGCTCGAATGAGGGCATATGGGCGCCCACATCGGCGTTCCCCGCCGACTGAAGGATAGTCCTGGCTGTGCCGGCATAACGGTCAAGAAGCGGTTTGACCATTTCAACCTGTTTGTGTGAAGCCACTCCCAGGTTGGCTTTGCCGATTTCATCGATATTGGTTTTCAGGCGGGTGGCGTGTTCGTTCAGGTCGCTCCCAATGGCCTTGAGACGATCGGCGTTGCCGTTCTTGGCCGCCAGCAAGGCGCCGAGCACATCCGAGCGGATGGCGTCGTGCATCATGTCGGCATCCATTTGTTTCCGAACCGTGGTGCCCAGGGTGATGGCCTGTTTGACCGATGCCTCCAGATATCCCGCACTGAACTGACCGATGCCGCCGATCAGAATCATGAGAAACAGCACGAATGCGGTCATGGCCATGAATAGCTGTTTGACGCTGATATCGTTCATGACGCCTCTAATTTTGTGAGTCCATCGGCGCTGGAGTGCAACATCCAGCGCATGCTTCCAACTCAGGTATTTTCGGCCTGGATTCCCTTAACTTGAGGGCGATACCACGTGCCTGGCGAAATCCGGCGAAAGGGAGGTCATGAACGGGAAGACGGCCCGCGCCAGACCGGTTCGGCTTGGCCAGCCAGACGGTTCATGCGCCGGGACAGAACGAACAGCAGATCCGAGAGCCGGTTCAGGTACTGCCCGAGCCTAGGCGAGATCAATTCCACCTCGGAAAGGGTGGAAAGGCGCCGTTCCGCGCGCCGGCAGACGGTGCGGCAGATATGGGCCTGGGTTGCCGCCGGAGTACCGCCGGGCAGGACGAACTCGGTAAGCGGTGGCAGTCCAGCGTTGAAGGTGGTGATGGCCTGGTCCAGTCGAAGCACGTTTTCCTCGTGGAGCTGGCTGACTTCTGGCCAAGCCAGTTCAGCGCCCAAGTTGAACAGGTCGTGCTGGATGTCCACCAACAAGGCGCGCAGATCAGCCGGGATGGACTTGTCCAGCAACACGCCCATCTGGCTATTCAACTCGTCCACGACGCCGATGGCCTCGATGCGCGGGGCGTGCTTGGGCATGCGGGTACCATCGGCGATGCCTGTGGTGCCATCGTCGCCGGTACGTGTGACGATCTCGGTGAGCCGCTTGAAACTGGCGGTGGCGCCGCTCAGGTCTTCGCTGATCTCGGCGTATTTTTCCATGTCCTCGGCGGGCCGCGCCTCGCCGCTGGGCAGGCGTTCCCGGCACTCTCGGAAGATGCGCGTGGCGCAGTTCCGGCAACGCTCCGAATCGAGCCGGGGATAGATGCCCGCGATGGCATCGGCTTTCAGGACATAGACATTGTCAGGACCGATGTCGGCTTCGTAGCCCCCTTTCTTCAGCATGTCGCGCGTGGCGTCGCGGGCGGCGCACAAGTAAAGTCCGCCACCCAGCTTGCGCCTGCGTTGGGCTTCTCTGGCGAGCATTTCAGCGCCGGCCAGGTCGATGGTGTTGATGCCCTTGGCGAACAACAGCAGGTGCTTCTGACTGGGAACGTGCTCGTCCACGGCGGCAAAGGCATGCTGGATATGGTCCACCGCTCCGAAGAAGATGGAGCCCTCGATGCGCATCATCTTGAGTTGGGGGCAATCCGGTTCGGCGCCGGTTTCCACCACAAATTTTCGGTGCGAGTTGTCACGATCCTTTGCGTCAGGCACCAGGGAACGGATGGCTGGTTTGGAGGTGCCCGCCAGGTAATAGATCAGGGACGCGACGATGCCGAAGAAGATGCCTTTTTCCAGGTCGATGACAGTGCCGAAGAAGCTCACTCCCAGCACGACCGCTTCTTCCCGGTGTGCCTTGAGAATGGCTCCAATGTGGTGGAAGTCGATCAGGTTCCAGGCCACCAGGAACAGCACCGCGGCCATGGCGGGAATGGGCAGGTGGGCGGCCAGGGGGGCGACCAGAAATAGCACCAGCAACAGGAACACGGAAGAGAATACGGCGGCCAGCGGTGTGCGTGCCCCGGATTCAAAGTTGACGCCACTGCGGTTGAAGGAGCCACTGGATGCGTAGCCGGAAAAGAAGCTGCCGAAGAGGTTTGACAGGCCCTGGCCGATGAATTCCTGGTTGCCATTGATGTGCTGTTCGGATTTCACGGCAATGGAGCGGGAGATGGATACGGCCTCGGTCAGGGCCAGGACGGTGACTGCCAGGGCGGAGAAGAAGGTGTTCTTGAGGGTGGCCAGGGAGAAGTCTGGGATGGATAGCGGTGGCAGGCTTGCTGCGAGAGCGCCCACGGTCTTGATGTGAGTGATGTCATTGCCGAATTCCCGGTCCAGGAAAGCTGCAAACACGCCGCCCACGACCATGGCGACGATCATGTAGGGCACTCTTTTCAGATATTTTCGCGCCAGCAGGCCGGCGATAAGCGATACCACCGCCACGGCAGTGATGTAAGGATTCAGGTTGCCGATCTGGATCATCATCTGCCGTACCACTTCGTAGGCCGGGGCGCCTCGTTGAATATCGAGGCCGAAGAAATTCTTCACCTGGCTGGCGGCAATGAGCAGGGCGGCGCCGGCGGTGAAGCCGATAACGACCGTATGGGAGATGAAGTTGACAAGGGCACCCATCTTGGCCAGACCCATGGCCAACTGGAATAGTCCGGTGAGGAAGGTGAGGGTGAGCACCATCTCGATGTACTGCGTTGTTCCCGGCTCGGCATAGGGTGAAACCGAGGCGAATACGACAATGGAAATCGCCGTGGTGGGGCCGGAAACCAGATGCCAGGAAGAACCGAACAGGGCAGCGATGATGGTGGGGATCATGGCTGCGTAGAGGCCGTATTCCGGCGGCAGGCCCGCGATGGTGGCGAAGGCTACGGCCTGGGGCAGCACAATCAGCGCCCCTGTGATGCCGGCGATGCCGTCGTCCTTGAGGTTGGCGCGGGTGACCCGGTCCTGCCATTTCAGGAAGGGCAGGAACTGATAGAGCCAGAGGTTGCAGGCGAGGAATTCGCCGAAGCGGTCGCGTTTCAGGAGAGACATTTTTTCTCGATGCAAAGTAGGTAGGCCGCGCCGTCAGGCGGCAGGTTATCGCGTTGCGCGCGCCAGATCATTTCAGCCAGGCAGTCCATCACCGCGTGCTGGGCCGCGTGTTCATCGCCCAATCGCTTGGTCAGCGCCGAGTAACGGGCTTTTACCCCTGGCGGCTGGTCGATGGAGAGTTGTTCGCTGATGGAAAGGTGCATGGACAAATGCAGGAAGGGATTGGTCTCGCCCATTTCCGGCAGCCATTCCCGATCCCGATATCGCTCCGCTTGTTCCAGCATAGCGTGGTATTCGGGATGTCGGCCGATATGTTCCACGGCGATCTTTTCCAGGTCGGTGAGGGGCTGGCCCGCCCGGTATTTTCCCCAGGACTCGAAAAAGAACTGGCGCACCTGTTCGCGGGAGGGACTAAACATCGGCAAACCCCAACGCCAGCACCACGCTGTACTGGATGAGACGGTTGGCGCCATCCAGGTGGGCGATCTCGCCATTGCCGTAGAAGCCGATGAAAGGCATGGCTGGGAAACGTCTGGCGAGGGCCTGGATGTCCTTGTCCACACCGCCATAGAAATAGGGGCCGCGCCCCATGCATGGGAACATCAAACCGAAGGCGGGGGCTTCCGGGCGAGTGTCGGCCAGACGCGACAGCATGGAGTTCATTTCCTGTTCCGCCGACTTCGGTTGGCGCAGAGCCCAGAACAGGTCCAGACCCGGCTGGAGTTGGCCGGCGACGGTCACTGATTGGTCGGAACTGTTGACGGCGACCACCGGCAATAGATGGAAGCGTCCCTCCGCCAAGGCGTTTTCCTGCTCGCCATAGGGGATTCCGGCCATCAGAAGGTGAGTGGGGATTCTTTCTGGGGCGCGTAGGCTCAGGGGGAGGTCCCTGACCAGATTGGCCAGGGCGGGCATGCTGCCGAGGGTGCGGATATCATGGCCCGCCACACTGCCGATGGGGACGGGGCGGGAAAGCGGCCGTACGCCCTGAGATACGCCGATTTTGGAAACCACACCGGTCAATTCCAGTTCGCAGCGTCCGCTGGGCTGGACCCGGCTGCCACTCCAGACCGAATATGGCCCCTGGCCTGTGGCATCGCCGGAGACACCGCCGAAACGTTGCCCTCCAGCATTGATCCATTGCATATCCAGAGCATTGGGGGCGGCCAGAGTGAGTACCTGCCGTGCGTTAAGAGCCGGCTCGTCATATCGTTTCGCCATGCGTAAACTGGCGCCATCGCCCAATACCAGGGCTGCTGCCGCTGGTGCATCCAGGATCCAGTCCTCTTCGGTGAAAACGCCCGCCGCCGTGCAGCCCACCACCTGCATACAGCCACAGGAGCGAGCCGCCGCGGATATGGCCGGCTGGGGATCGTGGGCGAAATCGGCGCTGAGATAGAGCAGTAGCGCTTCGGGATGCTCCAGTTCCGCCCGAGTCATGGCAGCGTGAACCGCCTGCTCGGCCAGTGCAGGGTCAGCCAGCCGTCCCTGGGCCAGTCCGGTCCCTGCCTTCATGGCACTGTTTTTTCCTTGAAGTCGCACAAATCACGGATGATGCAAAGCGCGCAATCCGGTTTGCGCGCTTTGCACACGTAGCGTCCGTGCAGGATCAGCCAGTGATGGGCACCCATGCGGAATTCGGCGGGTACGTGGCGTAACAGCTTCATCTCCACTTCCAGCACGTTTTTGCCCGGGGCCAGACCCGTACGGTTGGCAACCCGGAAGATATGCGTGTCCACGGCGATGGTGGGTTCGCCGAAGGCGGTGTTCAGTACCACGTTGGCAGTTTTCCGGCCCACACCAGGCAGGGCTTCAAGTGCTTGCCGATCTCGTGGGACATGGCCGCTATGCTTATCCAGCAAAATCTGGCAAGTGGCCAGCAGGTTCTTTGCCTTGGTTTTGAATAGGCCGATGCGGCGGATATGGGCCGTGAGTCCCTCTTCTCCCAATGAGAGCAGTGCTTCCGGCGTGCTGGCCACTGGGAAAAGGGTGGTGGTGGCCAGATTGACGCTCTTATCCGTGGCCTGGGCAGACAGCACGACCGCCACCAGCAACTCGAATGGGCTCTGGTAATGGAGTTCGGTGGTGGGTTCGGGATTTGCGGCTTGCAGCCGCTGGAACAGGTCGCGGCGCCGTTCAGCATTCATGGCGCGATGATAAAAGAAAAGGGGCGCAATGCGCCCCCTGTTCGCGCCGTTGATCTATCAAACAGGGCGTTTTCTGCTGCCGAATCCCACGAGTCCCAATCCGGCCAGCAGCAGAGCCCAGGTTTCGGGTTCGGGCACTGGCGAGGCGGAAACGACCCAGCCCACATCGCGCAGACCATTCCAGTCCAGATCCGTCAGATTCTTGCGGGTATTGTTGGACAAAGTGGGGTCCATTGCCGCCTCGAAACTACCCTGGCCATTGATGGTGCTATGGGTGCCATCCTGCCAATGCGCGCCGTCGGAGGAGAGGGCAACCGTGCCGGAATTCGGACCGATCAGCGTTGTCCCCGACACCGATTTTTTTTGATTCCATGAATCGGCGGTACCGATACCAAGCACATGGGCAATTTCGTGGACCGCGACGGAGTAAAAATCGTAGCCGTTGATGTCATTGGCCGTGTTCAGGTTGCTATCAAAATACCAACTGCCGAAGGTGCTGTTGAAAGCAATGCTGCCCCCCCAAGGGGCGAAGTCGGTTTCGTTGGCGAAACTGGTGTCCTGAGGGGTATAGCCGGGCTGGCCGCGGCTGACGCTGTTCACGAATGCGGCTGAGCCATCGGCAAGGAATCCGCCGGGTCCGCCTTCGCCCAAAGCACCCCCACTCATGCTTCTGGCGCCTAGAAAGATGGTGATCTCTTCCGGGTTCACGGAAAACGGCAGATTCAGGAGGTTATTGTTCGTAGCTGAAGGATTCCTGAAGGAGATCGTAAAGAAATCCGTACCACCGGGTGTGATGGCACCCAGGGTGTCTGTAATGCGACTCTCGAAAACATTGGCTGCGGCTTCCATGATTGTTCTTTGGGTGGAGCCGACGCTGCCGAAGAAGTGATTGGTGTCGTAGGTATAGTCGAACACGATATTGATGTTTGCGCTGGCCGGGCCGGCAAGCAGCATCAGAAGGCATCCGACAGGAGGAAAGATGTTTTTATTCATGGGGCTATTTGGGGCGGCTGGCTGAAAGTCAGGTGATTAAGCAATAAACATACCTTGTTTTAACTTACTGTTTATGCTGGATTAATTAACGGTATATTGAATTGCTGTAAAAAAATCCGACGCTTATTCCGGACTGCGCCCCATCTGGATGCGGTTGCGCAGGGCGATGAGCAGGCCCAGGCCGATGAAGGGGCCGGGGGGCAGGATGGCGAGCAGGAATCCGCTGTAATCGTGGGCCAGGGGAATGACCCAATCCTTGGCCACAGGCCCGATGGCCAGATCGATGCCGGAGAACAGGGTGCCCTTGCCGATGGCCTCGCGCATCCCTCCCAGAGCAACCAGTACCGCGGTGAGGCCCAGGCCCATCATCAGGCCATCGAGGAAGGAATGTGCCACACCCCGTTTCGAGGCGAAGGCCTCGACGCGGGCGAGGACGATGCAATTCACGACGATGAGCGGGATGAAGATGCCGAGCACCTGATAGAGCCCCAGCATGTAGGCATGCATGAGCATGTCCACCACGGTCACCAGGGTGGCGATGATGAGGATGAATACCGGAATGCGGATGGCATGGGGGATGTAGTTACGCAGGAGCGCCACCGTGCTGCTCGCCAGTGCCATGACCAGTGATGTCGCCAATCCCAATGACAGGCTATTGACCACGCTGCTGCTGATGGCCAGGGTGGGGCACATGCCGAGAATCTGCACGACGCCCGGATTTTGTTTCCAGAGGGCATTGAAGACGATATCGCGGGTGTCCTGGGAGAACAGGCCGCTGTTGGCCGGTGCTTGCGCGACGGGAACGGTCACGTCCATGGCTTGGCTGGCGGCGTGTGTTTCGGTCGCGCTCATGGCTTGGCCTCCTGGCTTGATGTGGGTTGGGCCGGGTTCGGGGCGAGCAGTTCCGCTTTGTGGGCGGCGAAGTATTCCAGTGCCTTGCGCACGGCTTTGACCACTGCCCGGGGCGTGATGGTGGCGCCGGCGCGAGAGTCGAAGCGGCCGCCGTCCTTCCTCACTTTCCACTGTTCAGGTGGGGGATTGCCCAGGCCGAGCCCGTCGAACTGTTTGATCCAGGGGCTGCGAACCAGATCGATGTAATCCCCCAGGCCGGGGGTTTCCTTGTGTGCCGTGACGCGCACACCAGCCACCCTGCCGTCAGCGTGAATGCCGATGAGCAGGCGAATCTCTCCGCTGTAGCCATCCGGTGCCACGCTTTCCAGCACTACTGCGTTCACCTGTCCGTTTTGGCTGGCCGGATAGGTCAGGCCGGGGCGCTTGAGGCCCAGCATTGGGTTGGGGGCCAGAGGCCGGGCATCCCGGATCAGGTCATTGTCGTAGCTGCCGGTGGGCAGTGTCTGCGCCACCAGGATTCGCTTGTCTGCCTGCTCGCTGCGCTCGATTTTGGGATGGGTGAGGATGAAGGTGCCGGACAGGAGTCCGGCGCCCACCACGGAAAACACCAGCAGGGCCAGGGCGGTGGCAACCGTCTCGCGCAGGACCGGGGTCATGGTTTGTCGGCTTTGCTATGACCGAACACCCGAGGCTGGGTGTAGGCGTCGATGAAAGGGACGCACACGTTGGCGATCAGCACCGCGAAAGCCACGCCGTCAGGATACCCGCCGAACCCCCGGATAATGGCGGTGAGGAATCCGGCAAGCCCCGCGTAGATGAGTTTGCCCAGGGGTGTGGAGGCGGCGGTGACTGGGTCAGTGGCGATGAAGAAGGCCCCCAGCATGGCGCCGCCGGAGAGCAGATGGAACATGATGCCTGCATGCCGGGCCGGTTCCAGAAGATGCAGTCCGCCGGCGGTGACTGCAAGGCCGGCCAGGAAAGCCACCGGGATATGCCAAGTG
>CAZEOR010000028.1:0-208 GCA_964513695.1 uncultured Thiobacillus sp. | reverse complement strand
TCAGCAGGCCGCCAAGCAGATACATCAGTGCGACGTACTCCAGACCGCGGCCGCCACCCCAGCCGAACATGGGCTGGGTCAGAATATCCTGCACCGGTTTACCCAGTTTCACCTGGGTTTTCCATGTGTCCAGTACGGTCGCAGAGGTATAGGCATCCGGACTGATAGCACCCTGGCCGGCAAACACCAGATCGAAGGCATCCAGCAG
>CAZEOR010000027.1:0-14579 GCA_964513695.1 uncultured Thiobacillus sp. | reverse complement strand
GGGCCAGGCCGACCCCCAGCCGCTTGATTTCGCGCAGGGCGAGGGAGGCCGCTTCCGGGTTCTTCAGCAGGGAGGATTCCACCACTTCCAGTTCCAGCAGGCGGGCGGGCAGGCCGGTGCACTCAAGCGCCTGGCGCACGTCGTCGAGCAGATGGCCGGAGGTGACATGGTCGGAGAAGACGTTGACCGCCACTCGCAACGGCCGTTGCCGGTCCAGCCAGAGTCTGGCTTGAGCGCAGGCGGTGCGCAGCACCCAGCGGCTCACCGGTTCGGCCAGGTCGGTGCCTTCCACCACGTTGATGAAGCGGCCCGGCGGTACCACCTGGCCATCATGGCGCCAGCGGATCAAGGCTTCGACCGCGATCGTGCGGCCGCTGCCGGCATCCACCTGGGGTTGGTAGACCAGGAAGAACTCTTCCCGCTCCAGCGCCTGACGCAGGGCGGTTTCAGTCTCGAACCATTCGATGGCCGCCTGGGCATGGCGACGATCGAAAAATCGCACTTGATTGCCTTTGTCGGCTTTCGCGCTGCGCAAGGCATCTTCCGCCGCGTGCAGCAGGGATGCGGCGTCAGCGGCATCGTTCGGGTGGAGCGCGATGCCGATGGACAGGGTCAGCGCGACCGCTTTGTCGGACTCGTCCGCCTGTATCGGTTGGCGCATCGCATCCATCAGGCACGCGGCGGTTTCGATCACCCGCGCGGCGTCCTGGCAGCCTTCATGCAATACCGCGAACTGATCGGCGCCCAGATGCGTCAGCAGGCAGCCGTCGGGCAGGATTTCGGACCAGCGCCGCGCCAGAGCCACCAGCACCCGATCGCCGAAGGACCGGCCCAGGCTTTCGTTGAGCTGGGCGAAGCGGTCGATGTTCAGCACCAGCAACGGGAGCGTTTTGGAGGCGCTGTCATCGATGGCATTCCGGATACGCTTGAACAACCAGTGGGTATTGGGTAAGCCGGTGAGGGCATCGAAATGGGTGGCCTGTTCCAATTGCGCCTCGGCCTGCCGGCGCTCGGTGATGTCCTGGACCGTGCCGAACAGCCGGACCACCCGGCCTTCGGCGTTCTTGAGCGCATGGCCGGTGGCCCACATGTGGCGAATTTCCCCGCCGGGCCGGACAACGCGCAGCTCGTGCTGGAAAGGCGTGCCGTTTTCGAGCGCCAGACTCGCATCCCGCTCGAACCGGGGGAAATCGTCCGGATGGAACAGGCGCCGATGCTCCGGGTAGCTCGGCGGGCTCTGGGCCGGGTCCAGCCCCATGATGGCGTAGACCTGTTCCGACCAGGTGACCCGGTCGGCCAGGACGTCGTAGTCCCAGTTCCCCATTTTGGCGATGCGCTGGGCTTCGAGCAGGCGGAGGTTGGTCTGCTTCAGCGCGGCCTCGGCCTGTTTGCGGGCGACCATGTCCATGACCATGGCGGCCAATTGTTCGGTGACTTCCGCGTCATCCCGTGTGTAGCCCGTGGCCTTGTTGCCCACGCCCAGCACGGCCACGACCCTGCCGTCGCGCAGGATGGGCACCACCAGTTCACGGGTCAGTTGCGCGTGCCCTTCGGGCATGTTTTTTTTGTCGGGCAGGCTGGCGTAATCGTTGTGGATCAGGGGTTCACGGGCCCGCACCGCGTCGGCCCAGACACCGGCCTGACTGATCGGGTAGTGCTGGCCCTTGCCTTCGGCCGTGCACATGTTCTTGAGCGTGTTGCTGGACCAGGCTTGCAGGGCAAGGGTCTCCTGGTCGGGATCGACGAAGTGGAAGAAGCCGATGTGGCTGCCGGTGGCGAGTTCGACCATGTCCAGTGCGGCCTGCATGAGCTCCTCGAGACTGGTCTTGAGGGCCAGGTCGGACAGTTGCAGGCGGGTGCGGAGCAGGAATTCGGAGCGACTGCGCCGTTGGATGTCGCGCAGGAAGACGAATATCCGGCCGCCATTGACGGGTGAATAACTGGCGTTGACCTCCACCTGCCAGGCCGTGCCGTCCTTGGTCCGGTGGCGGGTTTCGAAGAGATTGCTGCCGCTTTCCAGAATGGTCCGGATGCGCTGCCTGGTTTCTTCCGGATGTTCGTGGGCATCCAGGTCGCCGATGCGCATGTTCAGCAATTCTTCGCGGCTATAGCCGGAACGCCGGCAATAAACCTCATTCACCTCCAGGAGGCGGCCTTCCATGTCCAGCACCCAGAAACCGTCCGCCGAGGTTTCGATGACACCGCGATAGAACGATTCCCGCTCCTGGAGCGTTTTTTTCACGCGCAGGCGCTCACTGATGTCGGTGCCCACACCCACCATGCACAGAGGCTGGCCGGCGGCGTCACGGATCAGACTGGTACGCAGGTCGATGTACAGCTTGCTTCCATCCGCGCGGAAATTGGCCAGCTTGCCCTGCCAATGGCCGGTTTCCAGAGTGGTTCGGGCGATTTCCTCCTGGTTGGCGTCCGCATTGGGATCGTTGCCGAAAATGGAGACGAACTGGCCGATGAGCGCTTCCCGCGCGTAGCCGCTACCCTGGCATTGGGATTCGTTGACATAGGTGATGATGCCGTCCAGATCGGTGATGGTGACGTGATCCTGGATCTGGTCCAGGACGAGAGTCTGGAGCCGCATGTTCGCTTCACTGCGTTTGCGCTCGGTCACATCGCGGATGGTCAGGTGGCCGTGGCGCAGGCCATTCAGTTCGATGACATGGGCGCTGACCTCCACCGGGAAACAGCTACCGTCCTTGCGCCGGTGTTCGGCCTCGAAATTCAGACGGCCCGCGGCGAGGGTCTCCGCCCAATGCCGGGCGAACTCTTCCTGCAACGCTGTTTGCAGCAGCATCCGGCAGGGCTGGCCCAGGATTTCCTCCCGGGTATAGCCGTACATATCCTCGACCCGTTCATTGACCTCCAGGATCGAACCGTCGTCGCCGGTCAGCAGGATCACGTCGCTGGCGTAGCGGGACAGAGTTTCAAAGCGCCGTTCCAGTACCTGGCGTTCCAGTTCCTTGCCCAGCAACTGGGCGCGCTGGCGGTTTGCCTGGCTGCGCCACCAGAGCCAGAAGGCCAGGCCCGCCGCCGCCAGCAGGAATAGGGTGACCAGGGCCGTGACCCGGGCCAGGTTGTCCACCAAGGCGTCAACCTCGGCCTTGTCCTGTTTCGCGATCAGAATCCAGGGGGTGTCGGGAATGGCGGCGCCATACGCCAGTACCGGGTGATGGCGGAAGTCGACGGCATCGGGAATGAAATTTCGTCCGTCCAGCCGGGCATGCGCCAGCAGCCAGCGGGATGTGGCGCTATCGACCAGGGGGCCGAGCTGCCATGTCGTTCCCATGCGCGAGGCATACAAGACGCGGATGCCGTTGTTTTCCCGCCGGCCCAGCAGGGTTTCGCCGCTGGGACTCAAGCCCGGCCAGCGGTGGATCAGGGGCACCATGCTGGTGTTCGCGGGGATGGAGAAGAACAGGGCACCCACCGTGCGCGGCATCGGTCCTCCCGCCATGATCATGGGGGCCACCATGCCCAGCATGGGCTCGGAACCGTGCTTGCCATGCTGGTGATAGTCCACCAGGACGGGTTTCCTCTGGGCCATGGCCAGGAGGGCATGGTCCCGGTGTTCCATCATGGCGGGATCCTGGCGTTGGCTCAGGCGCGGTTCGCCTGATGTGTCGAACAGGCTGATGTTGGCATAGCCGTAGGCGGCGCGGATTTCCGACATGCGCCGCAACATGCGTTCCCTTTTGCCCAAATCCCGTGCGCCGCCGGCGATCCAGGCTTCGAAATTTTCGGCGATCTGGGAGCCGTGGCCGAAGTGGGAGGCGTTGGCGCGTAGCCCTTGCAGCCAGGTGTCGATCTGGTTGATGCGCAATTCGCCCACCGAGCGCAACTGGGCTTCGGTGCTGGCACGGAGTTGGTCGCGCTGGGTCTGGAAGGTGGTCAGGCCCGTAAAGATCAGGCCCAGCGAGAACAGCGCGTAGGTCGCCAGTGGCATCCAGATACGCGGCGGTTCGATCACGATGGTGCGCCGGTCGTCTCCCTTTCTGGTCTGGCGGCGTATCAGCCAATACAGCAGCAGGGCGGTGGCGGCGACGAACAGCAGGCCTTTCAGGGTCTGGAATAGACCGGCCGAAAATCCCTGGCCGATCACCAGCTCCACCAGGCTGTCCGAGGCCAGTATCCAGAGCCCGCCCACGGCAAGGTAGGCCAGGGAGATATGGGTGGCGGGTTGGCGCAGGATGTGAGGGAGCGCCATGGTCTAGGCCTTCGTACGCCGGAGAATTTCGCCGGCCAGACCGGTGAGGGGCAGGCTCTGGTCGACGCCGCCCAGTTTCACCGCTTCCTTGGGCATGCCGTAGACCACGCAACTGGCTTCGTCCTGGGCCAGGGTGAAGGCGCCGGCATCGCGCATCTCCTTCATGCCGCGGGCGCCGTCGTCGCCCATGCCGGTCATGATCACCCCCAGCGCGTTCTTGCCGGCGAAGCGGGCCACGGAACGGAACAGCACATCCACCGAGGGTTTGTGGCGGTTGACCAGGGGGCCGTCCGCCACGTCCACCACGTACTGGGCGCCGCTGCGCTTGAGTTGCATGTGGCGGCCGCCGGGGGCGATGAGGGCGCGGCCGGGGATGACCCGGTCGCCGTCCCTGGCCTCCAGCACCTCGATCTCACACAGGCTGTTCAAGCGCTCGGCGAAGGCGGCGGTGAATTTCTCAGGCATGTGCTGGACGATGACCAGGCCGGGGGAAACCCGGGGCAGGGCGGTAAGAAGAACTTCCAGGGCCAGGGTGCCGCCGGTGGAGGTGCCGATGGCGACGATGCGCTCGGTGGTCTGGGCCATGGCGCCGAGAGGCGCGACCGGCGCGGCATCCGCACCAAGCCTGGGCGACGCGGATTGGCCGAGCCTGGAAGCGGCGGGCAGGACCATGCGGCGCAGGTTGGCCTGGGCGGCGGCGCGCACGGCGGAAACCAGATCGTTGGAGGCATCCTGGAGAAACTGTTTCACGCCCATCTTGGGCTTGGTGATGATGGCGATGGCGCCGGCGGCCAGGGCCTGCATGGTGGTTTCGGCGCCCTTTTCCGTGAGGGAGGAGCAGATCACCACCGGCGTGGGATGCTCGGCCATGAGTTTCTTCAGGAAGGTGATGCCGTCCATGCGCGGCATTTCCACGTCCAGGGTGATCACGTCCGGCCACTGGGCCTGCATCTTCTGCAGGGCGAACAAGGGGTCCGAGGCGGTGCCGATCACCTCGATGTCGGGGGCGCTCTTCAACACCTCCAGCATCACCTGGCGCACCACGGCGGAATCGTCGACGACGAGAACCTTGATCTTGTTCACCAGCGCGGCTCCTGTCGGGCTTGGCCGTTGATCTGAGTCATGGGCTGGTGCTTGAGCCAGACATCGCCGCTCCAGACGTCCAGCATCAGCTTGCGGTGGCCGTCGCCGCCGATGTGTTGGGCCTTGAGGGGGATCTCGTAGCGGTCCAGCAGGATCTGGGCCATTTCCAGGTTGCGCTCGCCCACGTTCATTTCCACTTTCTGGCATTGCAGGGGAAACATGTTGGCGCCGCCGAATATCTTGGCGTGGAACTCGCCCGGGTCCACGCCCAGGTTCCAGATGCGGTTCATCAACAGTTTCATGGCTTCGTCGCCATAGCGCCCGTCGTAGCTCGCTCCCTCGGGAATCGCACCCCGGGACGGCAGCATGTAATGGCACATCCCCCCCACCCTGAGACGTGGATGCCAGAGAGTGATGGAAACGCAGGAGCCCAGCAGGGTGACGATGCGGGTTTCGGCGTCGCCGAAATGCAGGTCGCCGGGGTGCAGGAAGACTTCCCGGATGCCGGTAATGGGCGTGCCGTTCATGCCGGTTTCCGATAGATCGCCGGCTTGACGGTTTCCAGGCCGCTCACCATGCCGGTGAGGCTTTCCGAGTGGCCGGAAAAGAAATGGCCGCCCGGATGCAGGAAGGGCAGCAGGTTGTCCACCACCTTGCGCTTGGTGGGCGGGTCGAAATAGATCAGGACATTGCGCAGGAAGATCAGATCGAACAGACCCACCTTGGGCAGAGGGCCGACCAGGTTGGCCTGGAGAAAACTCACCCTTTTGCGCAAGCCCTGCTCGATCAGGAATGCGCCCTCGTGGGGGCCGGTGCCCTTCATGCAGTAGGCGCGCAGATAGGGCTTGGGGATGGTCTTGGCCCGATCCATGGGATAGAGCCCGCGCCGCGCCAGATCGAGCACCTTGGTGCTGATGTCGGAGCCGACGATTTCCCAGGGACTCTGGCCCAGGTGTTCCGAGAGCACCATGGCGATGCTGTAGGCTTCCTCGCCGCTGGAACTGGCCGCGCTCCAGACCCGGAAAGTCTGGCCGGGATGCACTCGGGGCAGGATGACATCGACCAGGTAGCGGAAGTGTTCCGGTTCCCGGAAGAAACTGGTTTCGTTGGTGGACAGGGCGTTGAAGGCCCATTGCCGTTCTTCCGGGTCGAGTCCGGCGATGCGGCGGAAATAATCGCCGAAACTGTTCAGGCCGAGATCGCCGATGCGCTTCGACAGGCGGCCCGTGACCAGCGCTTTCTTTTCCGGGGTCAGGTTGATGCCCACCGCTTCGTACAGCAGTTTGCGCAGGATCTCGAATTCGGGATCGGTGAGGGTGAGGGCGCTGGGCATGGCTATGTACAAATGCTGTCAGGTTCGGGGCAGGGCGCGGTGCGTTGTGTCATCCCTGTTCTTCGACAAGGTGGAAGGGCCGGGCGCCATCAAGCGGCGCCCGGAGGAGGCGGCTCAAGCGGGGGCTGCGTTCTGCATGCTGCCGTGGAGTTCGCCCAGGGCTGCCAGTTCATCCACCGAGAGCACATGATCGACGCTCAGGATGATGACGAAACGGTCGTTGACCTTGCCCATGCCCTGAATGAAATCGGTGCGGATATTGGCGCCGAAAGCCGGGGCGGGCTCGATCTGGTTGGTGGGGATTTCCACCACTTCATTCACCGCGTCGACCACCACGCCGATGTCCTGCCGCGCCTCGCCGCTCTCCACCTCGATGATGACGATGCAGGTGCGCCGGGTGACTTCGGTGCCGGCGCGGCCGAAGCGGGCCGACAGGTCGATGACCGGCACCACGGCGCCGCGCAGGTTGATGACGCCGCGGATGTGCTCGGGCATCAGGGGCACGCTGGTGAGCTGCCCGAATTCGATGATTTCCTTGATGCTCAGAATGCCGATGGCGAAGATCTCGCCGCCCAGCATGAAGGTCAGGTATTGCCGGTTCTCCTCGGCCGCTTGGAGGGCGGCCGCGTTAGCCGTGGTGACGAGGTTGCCCATGATCGTCTCCTGGCTCAAAAGCGCACGAAATCGCGCTCGCCGGGGTCGTCCATGGGTTGCACGCGTGGTGAATTGCGTGCGGTCGGGCCGCGCGCGCCGGTACGGCCTTGCGCGGAAACCGATCCCCCGGCCAGCTTGAAGAAGGCCATGAGCTGCTGCAATTGCTCGGACTGTCCGCTCATTTCCTCGGCGGTGGCCGCCAGTTCCTCGGAGGCCGAAGCGTTCTGCTGGGTGATCTGGGACAACTGGCTCATGGCGGTGTTGATCTGGGTGATGCCCGCCGATTGCTCGTTGGACGCCGCCGCGATCTCCTGCACCAGGTCGGAAGTCTTCAGGATGGAGGGCACCATTTCGTCCAGCAGATGCCCGGCCTTTTCCGCCAGTTTGACGCTGGAGCCGGCCAGTTCGCCGATCTCCTGGGCCGCCACCTGGCTGCGTTCGGCCAGCTTGCGCACTTCGGCCGCCACCACGGCAAAACCCTTGCCGTGTTCGCCCGCCCGTGCCGCCTCGATGGCTGCGTTCAGCGCCAGCAGATTGGTCTGGTAGGCGATGTCATCGATGATGCCGATCTTGCCGGCGATGCTCTTCATGGCTTCCACGGTCTGGTTCACCGCAGTGCCGCCCTCGGTGGCTTCCTTGGACGACTTGGTGGCCATGTTGTCGGTGAGCTTGGCGTTCTCGGCGTTCTGGTTGACCGAAGCGGACATCTGCTCGATGGAAGCGGAGGTTTCTTCCACCGACGCTGCTTGTTCGCTGGATGCCTGGGACAGGGACTGGGAGGTGGAACTGATCTGCCCGGAGGCGGAGGTCAGGTTGTCGGCGGAGCCGCGCACCTCGGCGATGATCTGGGACAGCTTGCCCACCATGGTCTGCATGGCGGTCAGCAACTGGCCGGTCTCGTCCTTGCTGTCGGCCTCCAGTTGCATGGTCAGATCGCCCTCGGCCAGACGGGTGGCGGTATCCACGGCCATGCCCAGGGGTTTGGTGATGCTGCGGGTGATCCAGTAGCCGAAGCCGAAAGCGATCAGGATCGCGGTAATCGCCATGATCAGCACCATACGCTGCGTGCTGCCGGACAGCTCATCTGCATCCTTGCCGGCTTTCTCCATGAGCTTGGTCTGGAATTGGATCAATTCCCCGATCGCGGCGATGTAATCGCCCTGGGACTTGCGGATCTTGCCGACTAGTACCACGACCGCTTCGTCTTTCTTGCCGGCTTTCATCAGATCGATCGCCTCGTTCTGGTCCGCCACGGCGATCTTGCGAGATTCCATGACTTTGGCGAAGGATTTCTTGCCCTCTTCAGAGGTGATCAGCTTTTCCAGCTTTTCATAAATATCGCCGGTTTTCTTGCGCGCATCCATGATGCGGGTGAGTTCCTTCTGCACATCCTCGGGGGATTTGACCAGCATGGCGTTGCGTATGGCGCGGGCCGTCACGTTGACCTGGTCGACAGCTTCCTGGGCCATGACGACCTTGGGGAATTTGTCCGTCACCAGGTTTTCGATTTCGGCGTTGATTTGACCGATCCGCAAATATGCCAATGTGGAGATCGTGATAAGCAACAGGATCATCAGGCCGAAGCCGATAGCCAGTTTCACGCCGATCTTGAGGTTCTTGAACATGTGGACTCTCCTTGAACGAGCCGGGGGAAGGGGTTACGCCGCCAAGCTCAAGCGCTCGGCGGTTCCGGTGGGGTTGGCGGTAAGGGCGATGAGGTTGGGCACGTCCAGGATCAGGGCGACTTCGCCTGTGCCCAGGATGGTGGAGCCGGCGATGCCCTTGAGTTGGGCGAACACCGGACCGAGGGGCTTGATGACGGTCTGGAATTCGCCCATCAGCTCATCGACCACCAGGCCGGCCCGCTTGCCGGCGTAGCGCACCACCACCACGCTCTGGCGACGGCGGCCGATGTCGCCGCCGGGTTCGGCCACACCGAATTGCTGGCGCAGATGGATGAAGGGCAAGACCTCGCCGCGCAGGTTGAGGTAGTTGCGCCCGGCCAGTTCGGCGCCCAGTTCGATGCACTCTTCCACCAGATCCAGCGGCACCACGTAGGCAGCCTTGCCGACGCCCGTGAGGAAGCCGTCGATGATGGCCAGGGTGAGCGGCAGGCGGATGCGCAGGTTGGTGCCTTGCCCCGGCTGGCTGTCGATATGCACGGTGCCGCGCAGGGATTCGATATTGCGCCGGACCACATCCATGCCGACGCCTCGGCCGGACAGGTTGCTGACCTGCTCGACGGTGGAAAAGCCGGGTTCGAAGATGAGTTTGTAGATTTCCTGATCGGAGATCTCCGCGCCTTCGGCCACCAGGCCTTTTTCCACTGCCTTGGCCAGGATGCGTTCCTTGTTCAGGCCACCGCCGTCGTCGGAAACCTCGATGACGATGCTGCCGGACTCATGGAAGGCGTTCAGCCGCACCGCGCCCTTTTCCGGCTTGCCGTTGGCCAGACGCACGGCCCTGGACTCGATGCCATGGTCCAGGGCATTGCGCACCAGGTGCATGAGGGGGTCGTTGATTTTTTCCACCACGGTCTTGTCCAGTTCTGTTTCTGCGCCGGTGATGACCAGGTCGATGTCCTTGTCCAACTCCCGCGAGACGTCGCGCACCACGCGGTGGAAGCGGTTGAAGGTTTCACCGATCTGTACCATGCGCAGGCGCAATGCGCCGTCGCGGATCTCGTCCACCAGACGGGTGATGGTGGAAGTGGCTTCGTACATGCCCACATCCTTGGACTTCTGGGCCAGCAGGGCGGCGGAGGCGCCGGCGATGACCAGTTCGCCCACCAGATTGATGAGCTGGTCCAGCTTGTCGGCCTGGACCCGGATCAGCTTGGATTCCTGGGCTTTCTTCTCGCTGACCTGGGTCTGCTTGGCGATGGCGGCTTCGACGATTTCCTGCTGGACCACCTGCCGGCCAACCAGGATTTCACCGATGGGCGGTTTGTCCGGTGTGGCTTCCGGCTCGGCCGGCGCCTGGGTGAG
Organism: uncultured Thiobacillus sp.; assembly: GCA_964513695.1. Classification (GTDB taxonomy): domain Bacteria; phylum Pseudomonadota; class Gammaproteobacteria; order Burkholderiales; family Thiobacillaceae; genus PFJX01. The sequence goes on along the minus strand of CAZEOR010000027.1, from coordinate 4,303 downwards.
CAGTTTCTGGTGGGCCAGTCCCCCGGCCAGTTCTTCCTCGGTCAGGGCGCCGCTTTTCACCAGGATTTCGCCCAGGCGCAGGGTGTCCTCGGGCAAAGTGTCGATGAGGTGCAGGTATTCGGAAACCTTGGCATAGGGCGGCAGGATCTTGAGCAGGCATTCGTCGCGCACGAAATCGAACACCCGTTCGATGGAGGCCTTGTCCACGCTGCTGCGCAAATCGATCTCGAAGCCCAGGTAGCAGGCTTCCGGGTCCATCTCGGCGGCCGGCGGCATACTGTCCACCAGGGTGGACAGGTGGGCGATTTCGCCCAGGGTGGCGAGGTAGCGCAGGATGGCAAGGGGGTCCATGCCGTGCTTCATGACCTCGGCGCCGAAACGCACGGAGATGTGCCAGCAATCGTGGCCGACCGCATCGCCAGCCACGCTTTCCACCCGGCCCTCCGGTTCGCCGATGTGTTCTGGCAGGCCGGCCTTGGCGGGAAGATAACTTTTCAATTGGGCAGCCAGGCGTTCGCTCTGGGCATCCAGTTCCATGGCCGGCTCGGTCTGGTCCGCCGCCACCACGGCGAGCAGGGCGCCCAGGTGGTCCTTGCATTGCAGCAGCAGGGCGATGAGGTCGGGGCTGACCTGGATTTCGCCGTCGCGCAGCACGTCCAGCACGTTTTCCTGGACATGGGTGAAACGGACGATGAAGTCGCATTCGATGACGCCGGCCGCACCCTTGATGGTATGGGCGCTGCGGAACAGTGTGTTGATGGCCTCCGGATCGCCGGGATTCTTCTCCAGGAGCAGCAGGGTGTCTTCCATGTTCTCCAGTTGTTCGGCGCTTTCTTGCACGAAGGCTTGTCTGAGTTCGTCCATGGCGCCTCCTCAGACCCGCAGTCCGGCCGGAATCAACAGCGGATCGCCGAAAAATCCCACCATGTTGAAGAAGTCCAGCACCTCCCGCACCGCGGCGCTGTGGGCCACCAGGTTGAGTGTCTTGCCCTGGTAGGCGGCTTCGCGTTTGGCCAGGATCAGAAGCTGGAAGCCGGCGGTATCGATCTCGCCGATCTGGGAGAGATCCAATTCCAGCACCTGGCAGTCCGCCAGGGCGCTTTGCAGGCGATCCTTGATGGATGGAGCCTCGTAGATGGTGAGGTTGCCTTCGAGGAACAGGCGGGTGGCGGCGGGATCAACCATGGGGTTTCCCCTTTCAGAACAACTCGATCTTGGGACCGGTGTCGGCGGGCGTTGCGGCCTTGCCTCCGACGCTGCGGCTGTGTGCCTGGCGCTGCTTGTCCATGACGTAACCGTCGAACATGGCGTTCAACTGTTGGGCGACCGGTTCGGGGAAAGTGCTGGATCCGGGTTGGCGCAGTACCTCGGCGAGTTGGCGTAGATAGGTATCCAGGCGGGTTACCGCGTGGTTGACGTGTTCCAGTTGCTGCCGGACCACATCCTGAAACTGCACGCTGGCCATGGCTTGCACGAACATGCTGCTGAGCCGCTCGCTGCCGCCGTGAATGGTGCCCAGCACGTCGCCCTGGCGGTTGACGAGATCGGTATAGCGGCTTTCCATCTCGTCCATCTGGCCGGTGAAGCGTTCGAGGATATCCCGCTCGCCTTGCAGGTTGGCCTGGGACAGCTTTTCCTTGAACTGGGATTCGATGGTGCTGGTGACCCGGCCGATGCCCTCGCTGATCTGGGTCACCGCTTCGGCAGTCTGGTTGGAGAGCCGGCGCACTTCGTCGGCGACCACGGCAAAACCGCGTCCGGCTTCGCCGGCCCGGGCCGCCTCGATGGCGGCGTTGAGGGCCAGCAGGTTGGTCTGGTTGGCGATGGTGCGGATCAATTCCACCAGGGTGTTCAACTGCTGGGATTCGTGGATCACGGCCTGGACCCGTTCCAGGTCTTTCTGGCCCTCGTCCATGCGCGCGCCGATGTAGCCGCGCATGGTGTCCATGAGCTTCTGGTTTTCCGCCACTTCCTGGCTGGAAGAGGCGATAAGCTGGCTGGAGTCGTCGTTGCTGCGGGCCACGTAGTGATTGAGTTCACCCACCACCGAGTCGATGGACTGCAACTGTTCCATGATGGAAAAGGCCGCCGCCTCGGTTTCCTGGGTGACGCTGTCCAGGTGGCTGCGCACGATGTCGTTGAATCGGGGCAATTCCCCCAGCTCATCCGCAACCTTGGTTTCCCAGCGCTGGTGATCGGCCAGTTGCCCGTCGAGATACTGGACTTCCTTGCCGGCACCCACGTTGGTGTCCTTGAAATAGAACAGGGAAACCAGGCGCTGACTGAGAAAGCAGAATGCCCCTGCCACCACCATGCCGATGGCATCGCCCAGCGCATGGGACAGGCCGAGGCTGGGCAGGAAGGATTCATGGAAGGGGGCATGGAATAGATAGACGGTGAGGGCCACCGCCGTGACGGAGGTGAGGAATACGTAGACCTGGCGGCTCAGGTAAGGGCTGGATTCCATGGTGATGCTCAGCGCATGACCAGCTTGATGGTGCCCAGCAACTCTTCTCCGTTCACCGGTTTCACCAGCCAGCCCGAAGCGCCGGCGGCCTTGGCTTCGGCCCGCTTGGCCTGCTGGGATTCGGTGGTGAGGAAGAGGATGGGCACGAAGCGTAAATTGGGCAGTAGGCGGACCTGCTTGATGAACTCGATGCCATTCATTCCTGGCATGTTCAGGTCGGTGATGATCAGGTCGGGCTTCAGGCCGATTTTGAGTTTGCCCAGCGCTTCGTCGCCGCTGAGGGCCTTCTCCGCGGCATAGCCGGCCTTGCTCAGAATGGCGGTGAGGCTCAGCAGGACAGTGGTGGAGTCATCGACGCAGAGTATGGTTTTCATATCGAGTCAGACGGCCTATCTAAGCTCCCGGCTCGGCCCTTTGGACTGAGCGGCCCCTCGAGGGGCCAAGTCAATGTTGGAACGGTCCGGCATGTGACTTGAGAGTGCGGTTAAGAATCGGGTGAGCCCTGAACAAGGGCCTTGCAGTTGAAATATCGGATGGATGTGTCCGCTTAGTTATTGGTACAGACACGTATGCGCTGACACGTATGTGCAAATACGTACATGCCGATACGTAAGTTCCGGCATGTAAGTGATTGACATCAGACAGGAATTCCGAATTCCGTGGCAGGAATTGCCTTGCGTATCGGCGGGTATTGCATGGCGGCTCCGCTCGGGACATGCTTGCTACGCGGGAAGACCCGCGGAGGTTTCGAGCCCGGCGTCCATGCCGCCGTTTGTGCTTGTGCGAGAGAAAAAGTCATGCCCATATCCAGAACACCTGGTCCGCCAGGGGCGGGGAACAAGCTCACCGAATATCCAGAAGCGGATGTGCCCGCGGAAGCGAGTTTCCGCGCATTGCTGGAAGACCAGACCGAGGTGATCAGCCGCTTCCGCGCCGACGGCACCTACACCTATGTCAACGAGATCTATTGCCGCTTCTTCGGCAAGACCGCGGCGGAGCTTGTCGGCCGGCGCTGGCAGCCGGTTGCCTATCCCGAGGATGTTCAGCACATTCAAGCGCAACTTGCCGTCCTCAGCCCGGTACAGCCCGTGGTGGAGATCGAGAACCGCGTCTACTCGGGCACGGGGGAATTGTGCTGGATGCAGTTCGTGAACCGGGCTTTCTTCGATGCTTCCGGTGCGCTGACCGAAATTCAATCGGTGGGACGGGATATCACGGCACGCAAGCAGGCTGAATCCGCCTTGCTCGAAAGCGAAGAGAAATACCGCCGGCTGTTCGACTCATTGACCCAGGGCGTTTTCCTGCAACGGGCCGATGGGGCGCTTGTGGACGTCAACCCGGCCGCGCTGGCCCTGTTCGGCCTGGAGCGGGACGAGTTCCTCGGGCGCACCTCACTGAATCCAGAGTGGCATGTCATCGGCGAGGACGGCTCGCCTCTATCCGCCGAGAAGCATCCCTCCATGCTGGCGCTGCGCAGCGGGCGGGTGGTTTCCGACCAGGTGCTCGGCGTGTTCAATCCACGCCGTGGCGAGTATGTGTGGCTGGTGGTCAACGCCATCCCCCAATTTCTCCCGGGGGAAAGCCGGCCCCACCACGTCTTCGTGTCGATGCACGACATCACCGCGCGCAGACTGACGGAGCAGGCGCTGAGAAGGAGCGAGGCGCATTTCCGCATCTACTACGAACTGGGTCTGATCGGCATGGCGATCACCTCACCGGGCAAGGGGTGGGTTCAATTCAATGATCGCTTGTGCGCCATTCTGGGTTATTCCCGCGGCGAGCTCGCCCGCAAGACCTGGAGCGAAGTGACGCATCCCGACGACCTCGCGGCGGATG
>CAZEOR010000026.1:11881-15195 GCA_964513695.1 uncultured Thiobacillus sp. | reverse complement strand
GCGCAGACACTTAACGGTTATGCACGAGATTGGCCATGAGGACGTGCAATCTTGCAACCTTCCCGGGATGAGATGCCCTCAAGGGCAAGTACACAAGGGGTCGAAGATGGACGTGTTTGTGATGGCGTTTTGAAGGATAGATCATGCAACTGATCAACAAGAAAACACTGCTGGGCATGATCCCGCTGTCGGAGAAGGCCATCTACAACATGGAAAAACGCGGCGACTTTCCGCGCCGGATCGCGCTCACCAGCCGCAATGTTGCATGGGATTTGACTGACATCACGGCATGGATAGAAGCGCGCAAGGCATCAGGCGAACAAGCGGCACGCCCTGGGCAAGTCGTCACCGTTTCTTGAAGACCCATCCGTCGATCATGTCTGCCCAATCCTGCAACATGGCCGTGCGTTGCTCGCGGTATTCGGCCTTGTTGTAGACCGCCCTCACGCCTCTTTGCTCGTGGGCTAGACACTTCTCAATCCAGTCTGTGTTATATCCAGCCTCGTGCAGCATTGTGCTGGCCGTGCGCCGAAGATCATGCGGACCGAACTTGCCAAGCGGCTTCCCGTCCTTCTGCGCCAGCGTATAGACCATTTCCAGCACCCGGTTCAGTGTGGCATTGCTCATGGGCTGGTCGGCGTCATAGCGCGACGGCAGCACCCATATAGACCCACCAGCAAAGGTCTTGAGCGCAATGAATATATCGAGCACCTGCCGTGACAGAAACACCAGATGCGGGTTCCGGCGCTTCATCCTCTCCTTTGGGATCGTCCATAGGGCTTCCGTGAAACTGATCTCGCTCCACTTCGCATCGGTCAGTTCGCCCTTGCGCACCATCGTCAGCAGCAGCAGCTTGCATGCCACCTTGAACTGCGGGCCTGCCGACACTTTCTCCAGGTACTCGTACATCAGGCCGATCTCATCTGGCGACAGGGCACGCTCACGCGGCGCAAACCGGGCAATGGCTGTGGGGCGCACCAAGTCTGCCGGATTGTCGACGCGCTGGCCTCGCTCGTTCGCCCATCGGTAGATCTGCATCACCACTTCGCGGGTATGTACTGCCGTGGCCGGCGCCCCCCTGGCCACGATCTTGTCGGTCAGGTCGCGCAGATCGTCATGGGTGATTTCGATCAACAGCTTGTTGCCGAACGGGCCTTTCAGCTCTCGGTCGTAGCAGGCGCGGCGCATGTCCCGTGTTGAATCGGCCATCTCGTACCCACGCAGCCAGCCCTGCGCCCAGTCGTCGAAGGACTTGGCACCCTTGTCCCGGTTCTTGGCCCGCGCCTTCTCCCTGGCCGGCGACTTGCCAGCGGCGATCATCTTCTTGGCCTCGTCCAGACGCTCACGCGCCTCTGCCAGCGTGATGCCGCCCACGCCGTACTGACCGAACGTCACCGTCTCCTGCCTGCCATTGAGCGTGTAGTTGTAGCGGAACGAGATGCCGCCCGCCTTGGTGACTGCCACATAGAGGCCGTCGCGGTCGGCCACCTTGTACATCTTGTCCTGCGCCTTCAGGTTGCGCAGCTTGGTATCGGAAAGCATGGCTCTCTCCTTTGTTTCGATCGTTTTGTCATGGTATCGGCGAGGGCTGGCGGTACCATGATTTTTCAAACCATGAAAACTGCTACTAACCTACACCACACCTAGAGTTTCACGATTTCGATACCATGAATTCCTGCATCATCAATGAATGGTATCGGCCAGAATTTCCGGGCGCCTGAAAATAATACCACTGGAAATACCATTGAAAATAACTCCTTGCCGGTGCATCGTCGTGCAAGGTGATACCAGACGAAAACAACAAAAAAGCCCGCAGTTACGCGGGCTTACGTGGTTTTTATACTGTTCAGTGCCGGATAGTACGAGACATCAAATCATTCCCACTCGATGGTGCCGGGCGGCTTGCCGGTGATGTCGTAGGTAACGCGGTTGATGCCGCGAATCTCGTTGATGATCCGGTTGGACACCTTCGCCAATAGGGTATAAGGCAACTCGGCCCAGTGGGCGGTCATGAAGTCCTGGGTCTGCACTGCGCGCAGAGCGATGACGTATTCGTAGGTGCGGCCATCGCCCATGACGCCCACGGCCTTGACCGGCAGGAACACGGCAAAAGCCTGGGAAGTCTTTTCATACCAGCCACTTGCGCGCAATTCTTCAATGAAGATGTGATCCGCTTCACGCAGCAGATCGGCATATTCCTTCTTAACTTCACCAAGAATCCGAACCCCCAGTCCGGGGCCCGGGAAGGGGTGGCGATAGACCATGTCGTGGGGCAGGCCCAGGGCGACGCCCAGTTCCCGTACCTCATCCTTGAACAGTTCGCGCAGGGGTTCCAAGAGCTTGAGATGCATGTCCTCGGGCAGGCCGCCCACGTTGTGGTGGCTCTTGATGGCGTGAGCTTTCTTGGTCTTCGCGCCGGCGGATTCGATCACGTCGGGGTAGATGGTGCCTTGGGCCAGCCATTTCGCGTTCTTCAGTTTCGCGGATTCGCTCTGGAACACGGCGACGAACTCGCCGCCGATGATCTTGCGTTTCTTCTCCGGATCGGCCACACCGGCTAGCTTGCCCATGAACTGCTCGGTGGCATCCACGTGGATGACCTTGACACCCAGGTTCTGGGCGAAAGTCTCCATGACCTGCTCGGCCTCATTCAGGCGCAACAAGCCGGTATCGACGAAGACGCAGGTGAGCTTGTCGCCGATGGCGCGGTGGATCAGCGCAGCCGCGACGGAGGAATCGACGCCGCCGGATAGCCCCAGGATGACCTCGTCGGAGCCCACCTCGGAGCGGATCTTGCCGATCGCTTCCTCTATGTAGTCCGGCATGTTCCAGTCGGTGCCGCAACCACAGATGCCGTGCACGAAGTTGCTCAGAATGGCCTTGCCCTGGAGGGTGTGGGTCACTTCCGGGTGGAACTGGACGCCATAGAAATTGCGCGATATGTCGGCCATGCCGGCGATGGGTGTGGCGGCGTTCTCGCAGATCACCTTGAAGCCGGGTGGCAGTTCAGTGACTTTGTCGCCATGGCTCATCCACACATCCAGCCAAGCCGCGCCGCTGGCCTCGACACGGTCCTGAACATCTTTCAGCAGCGGAGTATGGCCATGGGCGCGGATTTCCGCATAGCCGAACTCCCGCTTGGCGGAATTTTCCACCTTGCCGCCCAACTGGGCCGCCATGGTCTGCATTTCGGCGGAGGGCGCGATACCGAGTTCGTCGTGCAGAATTTTCTTGCACTTCTCAAATTGCTGTAACGCCTCACTGCGTTGGCCATGACCGGCATAGGCGCGCATGAGATAGAGGTGGGCTTGTTC
>CAZEOR010000026.1:2027-11871 GCA_964513695.1 uncultured Thiobacillus sp. | reverse complement strand
GGTCTGCATGCCGTAACAGATACCCAACACCGGCACGCCCTGGCTCCAGACGGCTGCCGGCGCGCGCGGGGTTTCCTCCTCATACACCGACGACGGCCCGCCGGAGAGGATGATCCCGGCCGGCTTGAAATCGCGGATGAAGGCGTCGCTGACGTCGAAGGGGTGCAATTCGCAATACACGTTGTGTTCGCGTACCCGGCGGGCGATGAGCTGGGTGTATTGGGAACCGAAGTCGAGGATGAGGATTTTCTGGTGCATGGCGGCCGCTCAAATGAAAAAAGGAGGGAGGGTACGAAAACCCGCCCTCCTCAACGGATGGTTGGTCAAACGTGGTAGTTGGGCGCTTCCTTGGTGATGGTCACGTCATGCACGTGGGATTCCTTGATGCCGGCCGAGGTGATTTCCACAAAACAGGCATTGGCGTGGAAATGCTCGATGGTGGCGGAACCCAAGTAGCCCATGGAGGAACGCAGGCCACCCATGAGCTGGTGCAGCACGGCCAGGGCGCTGCCCTTGTAGGGGACGCGGCCTTCGATGCCTTCCGGAACCAGTTTGTCGGCGTTGGCCTCGTTGTCCTGGAAATAGCGGTCCTTGGAGCCCTTCTGCATGGCACCCAGGGAACCCATGCCCCGATAGGACTTGAAGGAACGGCCCTGGTACAGCTCGATCTCGCCCGGCGCCTCGTCGGTGCCGGCCAGCAGGCCGCCCAGCATGACGGTGTTGGCGCCGGCGGCGATGGCCTTGGCGATGTCGCCGGAGTAGCGGATACCGCCATCAGCGATAAGGGGTACGCCGGTACCGGCCAGGGCAGCCGCCACATTCTGCACGGCGGTGATCTGGGGCACGCCGACGCCGGCGACGATGCGCGTGGTGCAGATGGAACCAGGACCGATGCCGACCTTCACGCAGTCGGCGCCGTGGTCCACCAGGGCTCGGGCCGCGTCCGCAGTGGCGATGTTGCCGCCAATGACCTGGACGTGAGGATATTTCTGCTTGACCCATTCCACCCGCTTCAACACGCCGTTGGAATGGCCGTGTGCAGTATCCACCACCAGCACGTCGACGCCCGCCTCCACCAGCGCCGCGACCCGCTCATCGGTATCGCCGCCCACGCCCACCGCCGCGCCGGCCAGCAGACGGCCGAATTCATCCTTGCAGGCAAGGGGATAGTTGCTGGACTTATCGATGTCCTTCACAGTGACCAGACCACGCAGCTCAAAAGCGTCGTTCACCACCAGCACCCGTTCCAGGCGGTAGCGATGCATCAGTTGCATTGCCTCTTCCCGACTGGCACCTTCCTTGACCGTCACCAGGCGATCCTTGGGGGTCATGATGTTGGCGACGGGCTGATCCAGGTTGGTTTCGAAGCGCAGGTCACGGTGGGTGACGATACCCACCACCTTTCCGGCTGAATCCACCACCGGTAGGCCGGAAATCTTGTACTGCTTGGTGATGGCCATGACTTCGCTCACCGCCATAGTGGGCGTCACCGTTACCGGCTCCTTCACCACTCCGGCTTCGTGGCGTTTCACGCGGGCCACGCGGGACGCCTGTTGGGCGATGTCGAAGTTCTTGTGGATGATACCCAAGCCGCCTTCCTGGGCCAGAGCAATCGCCATGCGGGCTTCCGTGACTGTATCCATGGCGGCGGACAGCACCGGCATGTTCAACTGGATCTTGCGCGTGAGCTGAGTTCTCAGACTGACGTCACGGGGCAGGATTTCTGAAAAGGCGGGGACGAGCAGAACGTCGTCGAAGGTCAGTGCTTTCTGGAGGATACGCATAGCGAGCCTTTACGCGCAAAACAGCATTATACCGGGGGTACAGGTCTCTCCCAAGCCATGGTGTTTAATTACCAATTGAGGGAAAAGACATTGACGCGGGTTTGAGCGGGGAATTATGGTCTGCCCGCCGCCGAATTCGGCGTTCTGTTGATTCCATGATGGAGAGGAGATCGTCCATGAATTTCAAGCTCGCGACCATTGCCGCCGCTGGTCTTTTTGCCTTAGCCCTGTCTGCTTGCAGCCAGACGCCGACCAAGACTACCGAAGCACCGAAAGAACCGGAAAAACCCACGATCAGCGCTGAAGCTCAAAAAGCTTTGGACCAAGCCGAAGCCGATGTAAAAAGCGCCAAGGCGAAATTTGCTCTGTGGACCACTGCTGAAACCGCTCTGAAACAAGCTCAGGAAGCTGCAAAGGCCGGGGATAGCGCTGGAGTGATCAAGCAATCCGCTTTTGTTTCCGAACAGGTCAAGGGCGGATTGGCCCAGCTATCTTATCCTTCCACAGAACAGAAGTAATTCGGCTGCTGGGCGGCCTGTCCGCCCAGCCAATCACTGCGCAATACCCTGGGTCATTCTGACGACCCGCCTGCCTCTCCCCCGCCCTTCTTCATGACCTTGCCTTCTGCTGCCCGCTGACGGCGCACTTCCTTTGGATCGGCGATCAATGGTCGGTAGATTTCCACACGATCCCTGTCCCGCAGGATGGCATCCGCCTTGGCGAGCTTGTTCCAGATTCCCAATTTATTTTTTTCGAGATCGATTTCTGGAAACTCTTCCTGAAAACCGGATTGCTCGATGGCTTCGCGCACACTGGCTCCTTCCCGCAGACTAACCCGCGCCACCTTCTGGCGCCCTGGGCGGACATAAACCACTTCCACATGTATTTGTGTGCTCATCGCTCGCCGTAGACCTGTTCAGCCCTGTGCACGAATGCATCCACAAGGCTATTCGTAACCATGCCGAACACTGGCCCAAGAACCTTTTCCAGCAACGCACTGGAAAACTCATATTGCATGACAAATTCGATCTTGCAGGCGGTATCGGCCAGTATCTTGAAACGCCATGAACCTTCCAACTTCCGGAACGGGCCACTCTTCAGACGTATGCTCATCTCCTCCGGAAAACGCTTGCTGTTCCGGGTGCTGAAATGCTGCTTCACATGGAGATAGGAAATATGAATGGTGGCCTCAGTGATTTCCTCATCTCGCAGAAGGACCTCGGAGCCACCGCACCAGGGCAGGAACTGCGGGTAACTCTCCACGCCATCCACCAAAACAAACATTTCAGCAGCCGAATATGGAACCAATACGGATTTGACGACTTCGGCCATGGACAGCGGGCTTGATATGACGGGCCTGTTAAAATAGCACGAAACCACGAATTCCTTCGGCCCATCCCCCATGAGCATCATTGATAACAAGAAGGCCTTCCACGATTACTTCATTGAGGAACGCTATGAAGCCGGCCTCGTGCTGGAAGGCTGGGAAGTGAAAGCCATCCGCGCCGGCCGCGTCCAATTGAAGGAAGCCTACGTGGTGTTGAAGCAGGAGGAAGTCTGGCTGGTGGGCTGCCACATCAGTCCCTTGCCCACTGCATCCACCCATATCCATCCCGATCCGACGAGAAGCCGCAAGGTTCTGCTGCATGCCCAAGAGATCAGGAAACTGATTGGCAAGGTCCAGCAAGCCGGCTTCACCCTGGTACCCCTCAATCTTCACTACACCAAAGGCCGGGTGAAGATCGAGATCGGTCTGGCCAAAGGCAAGAAACTCCATGACAAACGCGCCACCGAAAAAGAACGGGAATGGCAACGCGAAAAGTCCCGCATGATGCGGGAGAAGAACACTTGAGCTCTTCGGAAGCCATGCCGGCCAAACGCTGCAACGAGAGCTTGACCGGCATGGAATATCTCTTCGCCTTTGACGAAATCATCGATGCCCGTTCACCCGGCGAATTCGCGGAGGACCATGTGCCCGGCGCCATCAACCTGCCGGTTCTGGATAACGAGGAACGGACTCGCATTGGAACATTGCATAAACAGGTATCCGCCTTCGAGGCCAAGAAAACCGGTGCTGCTCTGGTTTCGCGCAACATCGCCAGACATTTGGAAACCGTTTTACAAGAAAAGCCCAGGAGTTATCGCCCACTGGTTTACTGCTGGCGTGGTGGCAGTCGAAGTGGTGCATTCACCACCGTGTTGCGCGCTATCGGCTGGCATGCCGCCCAATTGGAGGGTGGCTACAAGGCATTTCGCCGACACGTCATCACGCAACTGGAAACCTTGCCGGAACAATTCGATTTCCGCGTGATATGCGGCCCCACAGGAGTAGGCAAAAGCCGCTTTCTCAATGCCCTGAGGGAATGCGGAGCCCAAGTGCTAGACCTGGAATGCCTGGCTGCCCATATGGGCTCAGTCCTTGGTGCTTACCCGGATCGACCCCAGCCACCCCAGAAATTGTTCGAAACCCGCATCTGGCATGCCCTGCGAAGCTTCGATCCAACAAAGCCCGTATTCCTGGAATCGGAAAGTAAAAAAATCGGAAATCTGCACACCCCGGAACACCTGCTGGCTCGCATGCGAAATGCGACCTGTATCGCGCTTAACGCTGATATCCCCGTGCGAGTAGCTCTACTCAAACAGGAATACGCCCACTTTCTCGCGGATGCAGAATCCCTGAGTCGACAATTGGACTGCCTGCTTCCGCTCCAGGGCAGGGAACGCATTGATTCCTGGAAAAAACAGGCACATTCTGGGCAATGGGACGAACTGGTGGCTGATTTGCTTCTTCATCATTACGACCCCGCCTATAGCCGTTCCCTAGGAAAAAACTACGGACAGGCTCTCTCCGGTCCCAGTCTTTCCCTCCCCGCACCCGATCCGGAAACCATCCGGCTCCTCGCCATCCGATTTCTCACAGACATCGCTTGACGCAAGGAAACCCCCTGCTAGCCTGAGATTGTTACTTTACGTAACACGTGTCCGACTCGGGTTGAGAAGGTTTTCCCAATTCATACATCAGGTTGTCCTAATTTGGGGGATCGTTATGTCTGTTACATGGATCATGGTCGCCAATGCAAGCCAAGCCAAACTCTTCACGAATGACGGACCCAAACGGGGGCTCAAGCTGATCAAGGAGTTTTTGCACCCGGAAAGCCGCGAGAAGACCTCCAACTTGGTCAGTGATCGATCCGGTGCCTATGGCGGAGCGGGACACGGCGCGGTTGGCCAGCCTGCCGACCCCAAACACCACGAGGCCGAGCGCTTCGCCCAAGAGGTTTCCAAGGAATTGGAAGTCGGGCGGTTGAAGAACGCTTATGACCGACTCATCCTCGTGGCCTCGGCCCCCTTCATGGGGCTCGTCAACAACCACCTGCCTGGGCAGGTCAGGAGCAAGCTATCGCAAAGCATCGACAAGGATTACACCCGCTTGCCTGTAAAAGACTTGGCGGGTCACCTGGAAGGCTACGTATTCCTGTAGCGGTCAAAGCAGGGGCCAGCGGCCCAACTGCTCATAACGCGCCCCGCCGGGGCGCAAGCTGGATCTGACCAGCACAAAATCCCGCGCGGACCAGCATATTGGTTCCATAGCGGGATTTTCATTGGGGCTATCGCCGGAACCTGCATTGTCGCGTAAGGAAAGCATTCCGCAGTCCGCCTTGCGAATCAAAGTAATATGCGGCTTATAGGGCCGCACATCGAAGGAAATCTCGGCCGCCTTCAGGTTGGACGAAAGCTGCTCCACCAGTTCGAACAAAGTCTCCGGCGGCCGGATAAAGCCGAGATGAGCAATATTGTTGTGGCGCCAGCATGCCACCCGGTCGAAAGTCATCTCGAAACTCGTGCCTTTCACCCGTTGCGCCGCTTCGGCCAATCTTTGCAAGCGGCTGTTATCCAGGTCTCCGATAAAGACCAGCGTCAGGTGCAAGGTATCCGGATGGGTTGGCTTGCCCCCGAGCAGTCGATGCAGGTATTGCGTTTCCCGATAAAGACTGGCCCGTACATCTGGCTCCGGCCAGAGGGCGAAGAAGACACGGGACTTGCCGGTCACAAGATTCACTTCGCCAGGATCAAACATATCGCCTCGGCCGCGATACCCTCTTCCCGCCCGGTAAAGCCCAGCTTTTCCGTGGTGGTCGCCTTCACGTTCATGGATGAAACGTCCATGCTCAAGTCGTGCGCCAGATTGGTCCGCATGGCGAGGATGTGGGGCGCCATCTTCGGCGCCTGGGCGATGATCGTGGCATCCACATTGCCCACCTTCCAACCTCGTTCATCCAGCAACGCAGCCACGTGACGCAGCAGTTTCCGGCTATCGATCCCCTTGTAACGGGGGTCGCTGTCGGGGAAATGCTTGCCGATGTCCCCCAGGCCGGCGGCGCCGAGCAAGGCGTCGCAGACCGCATGGATCAGCACGTCCGCGTCGGAATGACCGAGCAGGCCCCGTTCATGGGGGATGTCCACGCCGCCGATGATCAACCGGCGTTCCTCGACGAATGCGTGGACGTCGAACCCGTGGCCGATGCGGATATTCATGAAGAGACTCCCAATGTCATGGTTCGATGCGGAATACCCGCATCCAGATATTCCGGCCCGGTCGCCGTGAAACCATGGCGCGCATAGAAGGGGATGGCGTGGGCCTGGGCCGACAGTTCCAGCAATAATTGCCCACGAGCCCGCGCGGCGTCGATGGCGGCCGCCAGCAGGGTGCTGCCCACGCCAAACCCGCGCCAGGGCTTCGCCACCGCCATGCGACCGATGCGCCCCTGGGGAGTCAGCCTGACGATGCCGATCACGGCGCCTTTATCGTCGCACGCGACATGCCAGAGGCATTCCCCATCCCGGGCTTCCCACTCCAGCGCCTCGGGCACGCCCTGCTCCTCGATGAAAACCGCTCGCCGCAAGCGGGCGATGGCGTTTTCGTCTTCATCCCAGCGGGCGGGACGAACGGAGAAGGCAGGAGACATGGGAGGCGGGTAGAATGGCGCGTTTTTTTCACAAGCGAGTTTGCCATGAAACTCTACGGCATCCCCAATTGCAGCACCGTAAAGAAAGCACGGGCCTGGCTGGAGGAGCGGGATATTCCCTATGAATTCCACGACTTCAAGAAGGAAGGCGTGCCGGAAACCCTCATGAAGCAACTGTGCAAGTTGCTGGGCTGGGAAGCCATCGTCAATCGCAGCGGTCAGACTTGGCGCAAGCTCGACGACGCGCGCAAGGCCCAGGTCAAGGATGCGGCCAGCGCCATCGCCCTCATGAAGGAAAACGCCAGCGTCATCAAACGGCCCATCCTGGACCGGGATGGCCAATATCAGGTGGGCTTCAGCGAGGAAAACTACGGCGCATTTTTCGGAGAATGAACTTGAACAAGTTTCTACTGTTCATTGTTTCCATTGTTTTTTCATGCGCTTCGCTTGCCGCCAATCCTGCGGTTTACGAAAAGTCCGCCAAGCTTCCCCTCGCAAAGGCGGTCAAATCCGTCTCCCAAAAACTGGATGATGCCGGCTATGCCGTAGTGGACGAATTGCCCATCTCGGAAAACCTCAAGGGCATGGCGAAGAAATGGGGCGCGGACTACAACCGCAACAAGCTGGAAGGCATCACCGCCCTGGTGTTCTGTAGCGGCTGGTATGTCAATCAGGTAAGCAACCTGGACCCCGCCCTCCTCGGCCTCTGTCCCCTGCATCTCACCCTGACCCACAAGGCCGGCGTCACCACCGTCCTGTTCAACCGGCCCACCGCCCTCGCCAATGGCAGTCCCGCCGACAAAGTACTGAGGGAAGCAGAAATCGAAGTGGTCCAGGCCATCGAGGCGGCGCTGAATGGCCAATAAGACGCTGGATTACGCCCGGGAACTGGTTCGCCGCCGCTCCCTGACTCCGGACGACGCCGGTTGCCAGGCCTGGCTGGCCGAGAGGCTGGCCATCCTGGGTTTCGCCATCGAGCCGGTCAACAGTGGCAATGTCACCAATTTCTGGGCGCGCCGGGGTGACCAAGCCCCCCTGGTCTGCTTCGCCGGACACACGGATGTGGTGCCGACCGGGCCCCTCGAACAATGGACCAGCGATCCCTTCATACCGACAGAACATGACGGACGGCTTTATGGCCGCGGCGCAGCTGACATGAAGGGTTCCATCGCCGCCTTCCTGTCCGCTGTCGAGGTATTTCTCACCAAGCACCCTGATCATGGCGGTTCCATCGCCTGGCTGATTACTTCTGACGAGGAAGGCCCCGCCTTGGACGGTACGGTGAAAGTGGTGGAACGATTAGCTGGCCGAAACGAACATATCGATTCCTGCATTGTCGGCGAACCAACCTGCGTATCCCGCTTCGGCGACATGATGAAGAACGGCCGGCGCGGTTCTCTGCACGGCCGTCTGCGAGTCAAGGGCATCCAGGCCCACATCGCCTATCCCCAACTGGGCAGGAACCCCATCCATCTTGCTGCCCCCGCCATCGCCGAACTGGCCGCCACGGTCTGGGACGAGGGCAACGAATACTTCCCGCCCACCACCTGGCAGATATCAAATATGCATAGCGGCACCGGCGCCACCAATGTGGTGCCCGGCCATGCCGATATCGTCTTCAACTTCCGCCACGGCACCGCAAGTCCGGTGGATAACCTGCGCCAGCGGGTGCATGCCATTCTGGACAAGCACCATCTGGATTACGAGTTGGAATGGGAAATCGGCGCCAAGCCCTTCCTGACGCCACGAGGCCCTCTGGTGGACGCCTTGGCCGCCGCCATCCGGGAAACCACGGGCATCGAGCCCGAGCTTTCCACCACGGGGGGGACTTCCGACGGCCGCTTCATAGCGGATGTCGCGCGGGAAGTGGTGGAGTTTGGCCCGATCAATGCCAGTATCCACAAGATTGACGAGAACGTCGGCGTGAAAGAACTGGAACAACTGAGCCAGGTTTACCAAGGCGTGCTGGAACGCTTGCTGGGCGGCTTGCCCAGTCTGCGACGGAACTGAGTCGCCTAGGCAACAACCCCGATCAGGGCCAGCTGATCGAAACGGAGGCGTGCAGCCGAGGTTCCCGCTGCACATTTTCCGCCGCATTTTCTCGTAGTGGCCAACCGAGGGCGAATCTGGCGTTCACGCGACTCTTCCAATCCGCCTGGAATCCAATGCCAACTCCGGTGAGGTAATCGCCGGCTGTGGCATCCTTGAGCGGTGACGGCCGGTAGGGAAACGCCCCGCCGTGATCCAGGAAAAGCAGGCCCGTGAACACCGGTGCATCGGGATGCTGGAGCAGATATTCCTCAGGATCCTGCAGGGCGTAGCGCCATTCGGCGCTTATCAGGTAGCCATTCCGACCGGATAACAAGCCCTCGGAATACCCCCGGACACTTGCGCTGCCGCCCAACTGGAACTGTTCCGCGGAAGGTATCAATTGGGTCGGGGAAAGCTGCAATCCTCCACGCAGGATAACCTGGGAACGGGTACCGAAGCGCCCCATCCAGGCGGCATTGGCGCGTAGGGCGAAGAAACTGGCCTCACCACCCAAGTCCTTCAAGCCCTCATTCAGGCTGACGTCATAGGTCCAGGCGGCCCCATCTTCCTGGCGTTCGCTCGACATGCCCAGCGTCAGCACAGTCAGGTCCAGGTTTTGTTGGGTCACGCCGCCAAATTCGCTGACGGACTCCTTCGCCGACAGCCGGCCATAGAGATTCAGCAATCTGCCTGCTTCCACCACGATCGGCTTGCTCAATCCGACGGCAAAGTCCTTCGAATCGCCGCTCACATCCAGCGGGACGAAAGCGCCCTCCACCACTTTGATGCCACCCTGGCTGTAACTGACGTCGAGCTTGATATCCTGGTTCGTCAATGGCACCGAATAACCCAGTGCGTAACTGTCGCTGCCACGGCCAGTAATCGCGGTAAAAGTCAGGTTGTCGCCCCGGCCGGACACCCCCAGAGCCCGCGCGGTGAAACCGAGTCGGTTTTCGCCCACGGTATAACGCCCCGCGTTGTCAGCGAACATTGAGAACTGGTAACGCTTCGGCTCAGCCGCTTCCAGTTGCACGTCTGTGGTACCGATACCCTTGCCTGGCT
>CAZEOR010000026.1:0-2017 GCA_964513695.1 uncultured Thiobacillus sp. | reverse complement strand
AAGCTGGACATCGTGCAAGCGATTGGAGCGCATCAGATCGTTTTCAAGTTTCGTCACCGACATCAGATCGCCATTGGAGATACGCATGCGCTCACGTACGAACTCCGGAGTCACCTGGGTCAACTCGCCGAGGCGAATCTCGCCCAGGTGCGCCTCCACCAAGCGGATTTTCACCAATCCGTCCTTGATTTCCTGGGGCGGCAGAAAAGCTCGCGCTGTGGGCATTTCCTTGTCGGAATACAACTTGTTCAGGGCATCTACCGCAGCCATCAGGTCGGCCAAGCTCAAGGTTTTGCCGACATATGGGGCCAGAGTTGTCTGGATTTCTTCCCGGCTCAGAATCGCCGAATCATCGACCAGAAATTCTTTGACTGGAATGTTCTTGATCTGGGATACCTCACTGGCCGCCGGGGCGGCAGGCATCGTGATCTCGGGTTTCACCGGTTGCTGTCGCAGGCGCTGCTCCTGAATCAGACGTTCCAGTTGCTCGCGTTCCAGCCGATGCACGGCACCCGCATCGGGAGGATCTATCGCCAGAGCGGAAGTGCTGACCAGAGCCAATGCAAGGCTCGCCCGGGAAAATAGGGCTGATGTGTTCAATGAATTCTCCAAAAGCGGGACGAGATTCCCACGGCCAAGTTCAAGACCGTGGGATTGTTTTGCATTATCTACTCACCAAGCAAGCGTACCTCATCCATCAAGTCTGGATCCATGCTGACCAAGCCGCCGCTGGCTGGTGCACCGCCGAACGGATTGCCGAAACCAAGCGGGAAAACGCGTTGGCTTTGCTGGGAACGCAGGCTTTCACCGTTCACCCTGTCCACGAAGCCGCCGGGATTGCTTTCCACGATTCGGCGCGGGTTCTGATTCACCACGTAGGCGCCCACATAGGCCACGTTGGGCGTGAGTTCCAGATCGAAATCCCCGTCCAGGGTGAAACCGCGCACATCCATGCCTGGAGGCGGATTACGATCCAGATGGTCGATACGGGCATTGAAGAATGGTGTGAAGAAGCTGGCATGATCGCCAACATGGCCTTGCCGTACCTGCAGATTTGCACCGTCCGTGGTCACTTGGCCATTCCCGGCCACGAAAGTGCGCAGGATGACATCACCGCCCCCCTGGATACCCAGATTGACTTCCTGGGCAAGGGTGCCGTTGAGGCCGGTGACACGCAATTCAGCCGGATTTCCGGGCGTCAGGGGACGGAAAACCACGGAGGTCATGCGCCCTTGCAATTCCAGTTCGCTATCCGTCGCGATTTCCAGCGGCGCGTTGCCACCGATCGCATCCGGTGCGCTGATGAACACCTTGCTCAGGGCTACCACGTCAGGGCCAGACTGCGGGGCGCCCAGCACGCTTCCCGCGCCGGAAGTGCCCGCGACAATCGTCGCCAGACCTCCGCTGTTCAGTTGACCGCCGCTAAAGCGAACGTCGAAGCCGGCAGTGATCTCCGCGTCGCCATCGCTATGAACGTTGCCGCCGAGCTGGATATCGTCAGCCGCGCCGAGCTGTACCTTGTCGCCCGAATGAATGGCATCGCCACCAGTGGATGGAGCCTCAACGTGGATACTGCCGCTTCCATCCAGGCCAGCCTGGATCAGCACCGGTCCATCTGACTGCACGCTTCCGCCGGCGAAATCGATATCATCGGCGGCACCCAACTGCACATCCTTATCGGCCTTGATGTTGCCAACCACGGTCATTCCACCGTCGGCAACCGAGAGATAGAAGCCGCCATGGGTGGAAATGTTGCCCAACTGGCCGGAAGCGCCGGTGCTGTTGAGATAGATGCCGTTGGGCGCGCTGGCATCCAGGCGGCCCCGTGCGTCCACTGCCACGTCCAGGGCATTGTCGCCACCCGGGCGGCCGATGGTGTCCCCGGCAGTGAGGCTCACGTTGTCACCACGCACATCCAGATCATGGTCCGGAATGGCCTCGAAAATGGCTTGGGGCGCTATGAGGTTGACATCGCCCTTGGCGAACACGCTCTCTATGGTCATATCCCCCGTCAGTT
>CAZEOR010000025.1:0-15283 GCA_964513695.1 uncultured Thiobacillus sp. | reverse complement strand
CGACGGAAGCGGGGCGTGCTTTCTTTGGTTCCTTTCTTTGCACGAGCAAAGAAAGTAGGGCGCTGCCGGGCACCCCCGGCCAATCACACTCAAACTACGCATATCCACGCTACGTATAACCACGCTTCAGGCAGCAAACCCAAAATGCCCGACTACAAAGACACCCTCAACCTCCCCGACACCCCCTTCCCCATGCGCGGCGACCTCGCCAAGCGGGAGCCGGCCTGGGTCAAGTCCTGGCAGGAGAAGAAGCTGTACGAAAAGCTGCGAGCCAACGCCAAGGGCCGTCCCATCTGGGTGCTCCACGACGGCCCGCCCTACGCCAACGGCGACATCCACATCGGCCACGCGGTGAACAAGATCCTCAAGGACATCATCGTCAAGACCAAGACCCTGGAGGGCTTCGACGCGCCCTACGTGCCGGGCTGGGACTGCCACGGCCTGCCCATCGAACTGGTGGTGGAGAAGACCCACGGCAAGGACACGCCGCCGGCCCGCTTCCGGGAACTGTGCCGGGAATACGCCGCCAGCCAGGTGGAACGGCAGAAGGCCGACTTCATCCGCCTGGGCGTGCTGGGCGACTGGGACAACCCCTACCTGACCATGGACTACCGCTTCGAGGCGGACATCATCCGGGAACTGGGGAAGATCCAGGCCAACGGCCACCTCTACCTCGGCGCGAAACCGGTGCACTGGTGCGTGGACTGCGGCTCGGCCCTGGCGGAAGCGGAAGTGGAATATGAAGATAAAACTTCACCCGCCATCGACGTGGCCTTCCCGGTGGCGGATTGCGCCGACCTGGCGAAACGCCTGGGCATGCCCACCGAGGGCGACTGCCCCGCCTACGCGGTGATCTGGACCACCACGCCCTGGACCCTCCCCGCCAACCAGGCGGTGGCGGTCCATCCCGACTTCGTCTACGACCTGATCCGCACTCCCAAGGGCATGCTGATCCTGGCCCGGGATCTGGCCGAGGCGGCGATCCAGCGCTACGGCTTCGAGACCGTGGAAACCATCGCCCAGATCAAGGGCGCGGACCTGGAAGGCCTGAAGCTGCAACACCCGTTCTACGAGCGGGAGGTGCCCGTCATCCTGGCCGATTTCGTCACCCTGGAGGCCGGTGTCGGCCTGGTCCACATCGCCCCCGGCCACGGCCATGACGACTACATCGCCGGCCAGAAATACGGACTGAAAGTGGACAACCCGGTGGGCGACGACGGCAAGTTCTACGCCGACGCCCCGCTCCTAGGCGGCCTGTCGGTGTGGGCCGGCAACAAGAAGGTGCTGGAGGTGTTGACCGAGAACGGCAACCTGCTTGCCCAGGCTCAGTTGAAGCACAGCTACCCCCATTGCTGGCGGCACAAGACGCCCATCATCTTTCGCGCCACCCGGCAGTGGTTCATCGGCATGGACCGCAAACTCCCCTCCCCCCCCGGGGGAGGGGAGGGGAGAGAGGGAACCCGGGTTGGGGATACTCATGTTGCTCCCTCTCCCCTAACCCCTCCCCCGGGGGGGGAGGGGGATTCCCTCCGCGCCCTCGCCATGCGCGCGGTCGAAGAAACCGAATTCTTCCCGGCCTGGGGCCGCGCCCGCCTGGAAGCCATGATGAAATCCCGCCCGGACTGGTGCGTCTCGCGCCAGCGCAACTGGGGCGTGCCCATGCCCTTCTTCGTGCACAAGACCTCGGGCGAACTGCATCCGCGCACCCCGGAATTGCTGGAGACCGTGGCGAACAAGGTCGAGCAGGCCGGAATCGAGGCCTGGTTCAGCCTGGACCCGAAGGAACTGCTCGGCGACGAGGCGGAAAACTACGTCAAGAACCGGGACACCCTGGACGTCTGGTTCGATTCCGGCGTCACCCACGCCTGCCTGCTGAAAGAACGGGAGGGGCTGAAACATCCGGCTGACCTCTACCTGGAAGGCTCGGACCAGCATCGCGGCTGGTTCCAGTCGTCCCTGCTCACCGGCTGCGCCACCGACGGCCACGCACCCTACGACGCCCTGCTCACCCACGGCTTCGTCGTCGATGGCAAGGGCATGAAGATGTCCAAGTCCAAGGGCAACGTCATCGCCCCGCAAAAGGTCATGGACACCTACGGCGCCGACATCCTGCGCCTGTGGGTGGCGAGCACCGACTACTCCGGCGAACTGACCATCTCCGACGAGATCCTCAAGCGGGCTGTGGACGGCTACCGCCGCATCCGCAACACCCTGCGCTTCCTGCTGGCCAACACCGCCGACTTCGACCCGGCCCGGAACGCCCTGCCGGAAAATGCGTGGCTGGAAATCGACCGCTATATCCTGGCGCTCACGCGCCAGATGCAGGAAGCGGTGCTGGCCGACTACCGCGTCTACAGCTTCCACACCGCCGTGCAACGGCTGCACCACTTCTGCTCTGAAGACCTCGGCGCCTTCTACCTGGACATCCTCAAGGACCGTCTCTACACCACGGGCTCCGATTCTCACCCGCGCCGGGCTGCGCAAAGCACCTTGTGGCACATTCTGCATACCCTGACCCGGCTCATGGCGCCCATCCTGTCCTTCACCGCGGAGGAAATCTGGGCGCTGCAATGCCAGTCGGAGAGTGTTTTCCTCTCCCTTTGGCACGAACTGCCCAGGCAGGAGAGCGAAGAGGTATTCATTGCCCGCTGGAGCCGTTTGCGGGAACTGCGTGGCCAGGTCCAGAAGCGCATCGAGGAGCTCCGGGTGGAGGGCAAAGTGGGCTCCTCCTTGCAAGCCGACGTGCTGATCCTGGCGGACGAACCGGATTATGGCCTGCTGGCCGGCCTCGGGGACGACCTGCGTTTTGTGTTGATCACCTCCGCTGCCCATGTCGAGAAGGCGGCCGGCGAAACACGAGTGGAAGTCTCCGCCCTGGCCCACGAGAAATGTGAACGCTGCTGGCATGTTCGCGCCGATGTCCACGCCGATCCCGCGCATCCCGGTTTGTGCGGCCGCTGCGTGAGCAATCTGCACGGCGAAGGGGAGCCAAGACATCATGCCTGAGCAAACCCGCTCCGGCTTGGTCTGGCTCTGGCTGGCCGGCCTCGTTCTGGTGCTGGACCAGATCAGCAAGCTGGCCATCCTGGCCCACTTTACCCCTTATCGGGACGAATACATCGTTGCTCCCTTCTTCAGCCTTGTGCACTGGCTGAATACCGGCGCGGCCTTTTCCCTCTTCGCCAACCAACCGGGCTGGCAACGGGGCTTCTTCATCGTCGTCGCGTTTGTGGCCTCCGGCGTCATGCTCTTCCTCCTGCGCAGGCCCCACTACAGTCCACTGTTCCACCCCGCCCTGGCACTGATCCTGGGCGGCGCCCTGGGTAATGTCGTCGACCGGATCGCCTACGGCCACGTTGTGGATTTTCTCCTGTTCCATTGGCGCGACTGGTTCTATCCAGCCTTCAACCTGGCCGATTCCGCCATCACACTGGGCGCGGCGCTGCTGGTGTTCGACAGTTTCCGCAAATCACCCAAACCATGAGCGGCAAACCCATCCGGCCCGGCGATCGGGTCACCCTGCATTACCGCCTTGCCTGCCAAGGCGAAGAAATTGTCGATACATTCGCCGACGACATGCCGGAAACCTTCGTCCTGGGTATGGGAGAGATCGATCCCCGTCTGGAAGCGCTGCTGCTCGGATTGGCACCGAAGCAGCGGCGCACTTTCCACCTTGATGCGGGCGAAGCCTTCGGGGTGAGAGACCCGGCTCTGGTCCACAACCTTCCTCGCGCCGACTTCGCCCCGGAAACCGAATGGGTTGCCGGCCGTCAGATGGCTTTTGACCTGCCCAATGGACAGTCCATGCACGGCATCATCCGAGGTATCAG
This sequence comes from uncultured Thiobacillus sp., assembly GCA_964513695.1. Classification (GTDB taxonomy): domain Bacteria; phylum Pseudomonadota; class Gammaproteobacteria; order Burkholderiales; family Thiobacillaceae; genus PFJX01. Next base: position 11,453 of record CAZEOR010000025.1, on the reverse strand, counting down.
TGCGGACACCGTGCAGGTGGATTTCAACCACCCCCTGGCCGGCCTGCCGGTGGAGTTCGAGGTCAAGATACTTGCGGTAGAGTGATCCCCATGCCTGACACCATACTCCTCGCCAATCCCCGCGGCTTCTGCGCCGGGGTGGACCGCGCCATCGCCATCGTGGAACAGGCCCTGAAGAAATTCGGCGCCCCCATCTACGTCCGCCACGAAGTGGTTCACAACAAATTCGTGGTGGACGACCTCAAGGCCAAGGGCGCCGTGTTCGTCGAGGCGCTGAGCGACGTGCCAATAGGTGCCACGCTGATCTACAGCGCCCATGGCGTGCCCCTGTCGATCCGCCTGGAAGCCGAATCGAGGAACCTTCAGGTCTTCGACGCCACCTGCCCCCTGGTCACCAAGGTCCACGTGGAAGTGAAGAAGATGCGGGAAGCCGGCCTGGAGATCGTCATGATCGGCCACAAGGGCCACCCGGAAGTGGAAGGCACCATGGGCCAGTCGGACACCGGCATGTACCTCGTGGATGGCGTCGAGGACGTGGCCAAGCTACAGGTGACCGACCCGGACAAGCTGGCCTACGTCACCCAGACCACCCTTTCCGTGGACGACGCGGCGCGCATGGTGGACGCCCTGAAAGCCCGCTTCCCCCACATCCGCGGCCCGAAGAAGGACGACATCTGCTATGCCACCCAGAACCGCCAGGACGCGGTGAAAAAACTGGCCGCCGATTGCAACCTGGTCATCGTGGTGGGCTCACCCAACTCGTCCAACTCCAACCGCCTGCGTGAAGTGGCCCGCAACATGGGGCTCGATGCCTACATGGTGGACAACGCCAGGCAGTTGCAGGCGGAATGGTTCGCGGGCAAATCCCGCATCGGCGTGACGGCCGGGGCTTCGGCGCCGGAAGTGCTGGTGGAAGGGGTGATCGCGCGGCTGAAGGAACTGGGCGCCGGAACCGTGTTGTCGCTGGCGGGCATCGAGGAGAACGTGAATTTCCCGCTGCCCAAGGCGCTGGTGGATTGACCTTGCCTTGATCATTTCTCTTTCCCCCCTTTGTAAAGGGGGGAATAAACCTCAAAGCAATGCCAGGTTATCCCGATGGATCAGCTCCGGCTCATCCACATACCCCAGAATGGCTTCGATTTCCGAACTGGTCTTGCGCGCGATGCGTCGTGCTTCATCCGAGTTGTAATTGGCCAGTCCCCGCGCGATATCGCGTCCGAATTCATCCAGACAGGCCACCACCGCCCCCCGCTGGAATTCCCCCCGCACCTCCGTCACCCCGATGGGAAGCAGACTCTTGCCCTGCTTCAACAGGGCGCGGGCGGCGCCAGCGTCCAGCACCAGCTTGCCATCCACTTGCAGATGATCCGCCAGCCATTGGCGCCGGGCGGCCATAGGCGCCTGCTTGGTGATGAGCTGGGTGCCCAAAGCCTCGCCCAAGGCCAGACGGGCCAGCACATCCGGTTCCCGGCCGCTGACGATGACGGTATGGGCGCCGCTGCGGGCGGCGCGCTTGGCGGCAAGGATCTTGGTGATCATGCCGCCGGTGCCCACGTTGGAGCCGGCGCCGCCGGCCATTTCCTCCAGGGCGGGGTCGCCCGCCACGGCTTCATGGACGAACTGGGCATCCGGATGCTTGCGCGGGTCGGCGGTGTAGAGGCCGGGCTGGTCGGTGAGGATGATGAGGGCGTCGGCTTCGATCAGGTTGGCCACCAGGGCGCCCAGGGTGTCGTTGTCGCCCACCTTGATCTCGTCGGTGGTGACCGTATCGTTCTCGTTGATGATGGGGATGACCTTCAGCTCCAGCAGCTTGAGCAGGGTGGAGCGGGCATTCAGATAGCGTTCCCGGTCGGCCAGGTCGGCGTGGGTGAGCAGGATCTGGGCGGTATGGAGTTTGTGGGCGCGGAAGCTGCGCTCGTAGGCCTCGATCAGGCCCATCTGACCCACGGCGGCGGCGGCCTGGAGTTCATTCAGGGCCTTGGGGCGCTGCTTCCAGCCCAGGCGCTTGATGCCCTCGGCGATAGCGCCGCTGCTGACCAGGACGATTTCCTTGCCCATTTCCGTGAGGACGGCGATCTGGGCCGACCACAGGGCCAGGCGGGCGTGGTCCAGGCCGCGGCCTTCGTTGGTGACCAGGCTGCTGCCCACCTTCACGACCAGCCGGCGGGCGCCGGCGATGACCGAGGGGTTCATGCTTCCGCCTCCGGGGCTTCGGGCTCCTCGCTGACCACTTCGGCCCGGGTCTGTTGCAGGTGCTCCATGATGGCGAACACCAGGGGCTGGCAGCCTTCTCCGGAAATGGCGGAGATGGCGAACACCGGGCTCATTGGCGTGACCTCCCAGCCGTAATCGCGGATGAAGTCGGCGATGCGCCCGGCTCGTTCTTCCTCGGGCACCAGATCGGTCTTGTTCAGCACCAGCCAACGGGGTTTGCGATAGAGGGCTTCATCGTACTTGCGCAATTCCTCGACGATAGCCCGCGCCTCGTGCACCGGGTCGGTTTCAGGGTCAAAGGGGGCCAGATCCACCAGATGCAGGAGCAGTCGAGTGCGGGCTAAATGGCGCAGGAACTGGTGGCCCAGGCCGGCGCCCTCGGCGGCACCCTCGATGAGGCCGGGAATGTCCGCCACGACGAAGCTGCGGTCCTGATCCACACGCACCACACCCAGGTTGGGGTGCAGGGTGGTAAAGGGATAGTCGGCCACCTTGGGCTTGGCGGCGGACACCGAACGGATGAAGGTGGACTTGCCGGCGTTGGGCATGCCCAGCAGGCCCACGTCCGCCAGCACCCGCAATTCCATGCGCAGGCGCCGTTCCTCGCCCGGCTCGCCAGAGGTGGACTGGCGCGGTGCCCGGTTGGTGCTGGACTTGAAATGCAGGTTGCCCAGGCCGCCCTTGCCACCCTTGGCAACCAGGGCTTTCTGGCCATCGGCGGTCAGATCGGCCAGTTCCTCGCCGGTTTCCTCGTCGCGGATCACGGTACCCACCGGCACCCGCAGGATCAGGTCGTCGGCGCCCTTGCCGTAGCAATCGCTGCCGCGGCCCTGCTCGCCGTTCTTCGCTTTGAAGGAACGGGTGTAGCGGTATTCCACCAGGGTGTTGATGTTGCGGTCGGCCACCGCCCAGATGCTGCCGCCCTTGCCGCCGTCGCCGCCGTCCGGCCCGCCCATGGGGATGAATTTCTCCCGGCGGAAGGACACGGCGCCGTTTCCGCCGCTGCCTGCGGCGACGTCGATCAGGACTTCATCGATGAATTTCATGGCTGGGGCTGTTGTCCGTTAGGTTGACCCGAGATTGGCTGCGCAAACAAAAAAGCCCTATCCGGGGATAGGGCTCCTTGTTCTCTCAGCGGAGAGCTCAGGCGGCGACAGGCACCACGCTGACGGTGCGACGCTTGTGGGGGCCCTTGACGGCGAATTCCACCACGCCGTCGATCTTGGCGAACAGGGTGAAATCCTTGCCCACGCCCACGTTGAGGCCCGGGTGGAACTGGGTGCCGCGCTGGCGCACCAGGATGTTGCCGGCCGGCACGAACTGGCCGCCGTAACGTTTCACGCCCAGACGCTTGGATTCGGATTCGCGGCCGTTACGGGAACTACCGCCTGCTTTTTTGTGTGCCATGGTTAGCTGCCCCTATCAAGCAACGGAGATGCCGTCGATGCGGATTTCCGTGAAGTTCTGACGATGCCCCTGGGTCTTGCGATAGTGCTTGCGACGACGCATCTTGAAAATCATGACCTTTTCGCCACGGCCATGGGCCAGGACGGTGGCCTTGACGGAAGCGCCAGCCAGCATGGGGGTGCCCACTTTGATGTCGGCGCCATCGGCCACCATCAGGACATCCTTGATTTCCACCTCGGCGCCCACTTCCACGGGAAGGGTTTCCACTTTAAGTTTGCCGCCAGCGGCCACTTTGTATTGCTTGCCACCGGTCTTGATCACCGCGTACATGCCACTCTCCAAAACTGGGTCGATCCGGAAAACGCGGCATACTATCGGAATCTTTTCACCATTGCAAATCAACAAGGTATTACCCATAGGTTTTGGGTATAGTGCCGCCGTTCAAACTTTGGGCACTCGCGTGGCTTCCACACAGGAAATCGACGCCTTCCTAGCCGGAATCGAACGACGCGCCTTCAAGCACGCGGTGTACGCCGTGCAGGACCACCATTCTGCCCTGGATATCGTTCAGAACGCCATGCTGAAACTGGTGGAAAGATACAGCGAAAAACCCACCGAAGAATTACCCCTGCTGTTCCAGCGCATCCTGCAAAACGCTATCCACGATCACTTCAGGCGTGCCAAGGTGCGCGATTTTTGGGTAAGACTCGTCTCGCCCCTGCGCGACAAGGAAGAGGAGAACACCGAAACCCTCGAATCCTTGTCCGCAGCGTCCGATAGCGAGCGCCCCCCAGGCCCCGAGGAGGATGTGTCCAGCCGGCAGAATATTGCCGTCATCGAACAAGCCCTATCCGAATTACCTGCGCGTCAACGGGAAGCTTTCCTTCTACGTTATTGGGAGGAACTTGATGTCGCCGAAACTGCCCAAGCCATGGGCTGTAGTGAAGGCAGCGTCAAAACCCATTGCTTTCGCGCGGTGAACGCGCTTGCAGCCAAATTAAAGGGAAAGGGCTTTTCACCGTGAACCAGCAGGAATTCACCCATAACCTCGTCCGAGCGCTCAATCAGAGCACTCGGGAGTTGGACGCCGCCACGCTGGCGCGACTGGCTTCCGTGCGCCACGAGGTTGTACGGGGCGATAACCACCACGCGGGACACGGCGTTCTCACCCATGCCCATCGTCATCCTTGGCTGGGATTGGTCATGGCTGTCGGACTCCTTCTCGCGGGATGGTTCGTCGTCAATCTCCAAAAACCGGCGGACACCGGACAGGCGGACATCCTGCTTCTGACCGACGATCTCCCTCCCAACGCCTACGCAGAACAGGATTTCTCCAAATGGCTCAAGGCGCAAGACAACTGACACTTGGCTTGATGCTGCTGGCCATGGCGGGCATGGCACAGGCCGCGGGTTTTCGTCTTTGGTCGGAACTTTCCCCACAGGAACAAACCGCCTTGGCGCCCATCGCTGGCGACTGGAACCATATGCCCGCCCAGCAGCAGGAAAAATTGCTCAAAGTGGCGAAGGGCTTTGCAAAACTACCGCCCAAGCAACAGCAGGTACTGCATATCCGCCTGCAAAGCTGGGTACGTATGACGCCCGAGCAACGCAAAATTGCCCGTGAGAATTACAAGAAACTGCTGGAACTGCCCCAGGAAAAACAGGTTCAAATCAAACGCCGTTGGATGGAAGCCAGCGGTAGCGGGTTGTCGGTACCGGCATCACCGCCCCAAGAAACTCCGCGATAAGCGATACGGCCGTGACTGTCTCCGCGCCATCCATGCGCAGGCGCTTTGCTTGTGTGTCATACGAATTTCTCATACTGCTGGCTGTCTGGTTCGTGGCCGCTTTCCCATTCGTCCGGCTGATCCAGGGACTCCATCCGCCCCTCTCCAGCGCTTTGATGCAAGTCTACTTATTGCTGGTAACGGGCATATATTTCCACCTGTTCTGGCGCCGGGGCCAGACACTAGCCATGAAAACCTGGGGCATTCGTATCGAATCAGCGCGCGGAGGTCCACCCAGTTCGGGGCAGACATGGCTGCGTTATCTATTGTCTTGCCTCAACCTTGTCCTGCTGGGTGTGGGTTGGTGGAGTGCGCTATTTTCACCAGACCGGCAATTTCTTCAGGATCGACTGGCGGGTACCCGTTTGTCACGGCATATTCCGTGACCTGACCTTCACCGTCGTTCTACCCACCAAAGGGTGCCGATTGCTGCCAGGCTGAACACCAGGATAGGCATGAGGGCCGCCGCCGGCGCAGGCCAGCCCTGCAACTGGGCCACCTGGGCAGCCAACCGGTTGATCAGATGGAAGCCAAGGCCAAGAAGTATGCCCGTCAGGAGTCGCCCGCCTGCACCGCCCATGCGTGGTGGTCGATAGGCGAAAGCCAGTGACAGAAGCAGCATTACGGGTGCGGCCACCGGATAGGCCAACTTTCCCCATAAAGCGATTCGATAACGCTCCGCGTCCTGACTGTTCTCTTGCAGATGATTTACATAGGCGTCCAGCGCGGCTATTGACATGCGTTCAGGAACCACCATCAGCACCGCCAACAGGTCAGGTGTCACAGCGGAGGCCCAGGATTGATCCGGCACGCGGGCTGTACGGGTGTTGCGCTCACCAATGAGCGTCTGGGTCACACGATGCAAAACCCATTGCCCATCCCGCCAATCCGCCCGCTCGGCGCGGCGCATCGCGTGCAAGCGAAAATCCTGATCGAATTCATAGAGCCGCACATCGACCAACGAAGCATCGGGCAACAGTTCGCGAATATTGATGAACGTCTTGCCATCCTTGGCCCATAGGCCAGTCTGGAATTCCTGCGCCACCACCCCGCTGGTGGCGCGCACCTTCAATTGCTGGGCAGCCCGCTCGGACAGGGGCGTGACATATTCCCCAAACAACATGGTAGATATTCCAAATATCAAACCCAGAGCCAGCATCCAACCGGCCAGGCGAGGCGTCGGTAAACCGGCCGATCGCATGACTGTGAACTCGGAGGTCAGCGCCAGTCTGTTCCAAGCGAACAAACCGCCCACCAATAAGGCCACCGGCACCAGTTCATACAACCGCCCGGGCACGTTCAGCGCGACGTACAAGCTGGCCATGAGCGGGGTATATGTCTCCGTATGGGCACTATTCAATTCGGCAATGAAATCGAAAAAAGTGAATAACGCCGTCAGCGCCATCAGGGCGAGCAGGGTCGACCCCAGGATTTCGCGCATTACATAGCGGAACAGAATGCTCATCGGGACCATGGCCCCCGGAAACGTTGCCAGTAGAAGAACATCATCATGGCCAGCATGGTGCCGTGGACGAAGAGGATGCCCTCCCCGGCGCTCAACATTGAACGGTTTACCCAGCCTTGCGATAGTCCAATCACGTTGTTGTAACCCACGTAGATGAGAATCGCGAACATCACATTGAGGGAACGTCCAGCGCGGGGATTGACATAACTAAGGGGAACCGCGAGCAAGCAGAGCACGAGCGCGCTTAGCGGATAACCGATTCGCCAGACCCACTCACCCATATTGCTGGGAACAGGATCCCGAAATAGTTGGGAAACGCTCATCATGTGGGTGCTGAGTCCCTTCGAGACAACAGCCTGGGAAGGGATACGTAACGCGTAAGAATCATAGGTGGACATCCAGAAATCCGCGTCCCCGGGCAAGCCTTCGTAGCGTTTTCCCTGCTCCAGGACCAGGAAAGTGTCCCCATTCTCCATTTCCTTCACATTACCTTGGCGCGCCACCGTCACGCCCATGCGGCCCCGCTCGCGGGACTGGATGAAAACGTTGCTCACATGCCGGCCGTTTTCGGACAGCGTTTCCACAAATACGACCCGCCGCCCCTGCCTATCCTCGGAAAAAACACCGGGAGCCAGGGTGGACACCTGATCTCTGGCTTCCAGATTCTGCTCGAACTCCGCTTGTTTACGGGTAGACCAGGGAATGCCCTCCAGACTGACCAAGGTGATGATGACCAATACGGGAAATGCGAATCTCAACACGGGGCGAGCCCAGCCCAGGGGGCCGACTCCGCCGTTCATCCAGATGATGGCTTCGCTATCCCGCCACAAGCGCGACAAACTCATAAAGACGCCGACAAATAGGGCTAACGAAAGTAAAACCGGCATAAACCGCACGAATCCGAACCCCAGCAAAGGCATGACCGCCACACCGGATATCTCTCCCATGGCCGCCTTGCCGAGGGTTCTCACCAGCAGAACGACGACGAATATCGAGGACAGCGCGGCAAAAGCCATGCTCGCCATGGAGGCCATTTCCCGGGTCAGGGCCCGCTCGAATCGACGCATTGGACGCATGTCTTTGACTATTCCGAAACCGCCTGCCGATAATCCACGCAATCCCTGGTTCCACGAACGTTCCCAGGAAACACGAAGGAACGCCTCGAGTGTTGCCTGGCCCCTTGAGGGGAGATCGCCGCGAAGCGGCGATTTCGGGGTGGGCACATTTCAGGTTTCGACATCATTCTCTGGAGAAATATATGGAAATCGGCATAAAAAGCGGCAGTCCGGAAAAACAGCGCAGCGCCTGCGTGGTAGCCGGGGTTTTCGAGCATCGCAAACCGAGCCTGGCCGCCGAGATCATCGATCAGGCGTCCGGCGGTTACCTGGCCGACATTCTCCGGCGCGGGGACATGGACGGCAAGCCGGGCAGCACGTTATTGCTGCATAACGTTCCCGGCGTTCTGTGTGAACGTGTGCTGCTGGTGGGATTGGGCAAGGAACGGGAGTTCCGCGACAGACAATACCGGGATGCCGTGCGCGACGCGATCAAAACCCTCAGTGATACCGGGGTCGCCGAAGCCACCCTCTATCTGGCTGATATCCCGGTCAAGAAACGTGACCTGGTCTGGAACATCGAACAGGCCGTCACCGTCGCGGAAGAAACCCTCTACCGCTTCGAACAGATGAAGAGCAAACCGGAAGAATCCCGGAAATCCCTGCGTAAACTGACTTTGGCGGTGCCGCGCCGAGGCGAGCTGGCAATAGGAGAAGCCGCTGCCGCCCGCGGCAAGGCCATTTCCGCCGGTATGAAACTGGCCAAGGATCTGGGCAACCTGCCCGGCAACATCTGCACACCAGCCTATTTGGCTGATCAGGCCAGAACTCTGGCGAAAGACACGGGTATCAGCATCGAGGTCCTGGAGCAGACCGATATCGAGAAGCTGGGCATGGGCTCCTTCCTGTCTGTCGCCAAGGGCAGCGACGAACCGCCTCGATTCATCGTGCTTCATTACAAAGGGGGCGACAAGAAGCAGAAACCCGTGGTTCTTGTGGGTAAGGGCATCACATTCGATTCCGGTGGCATCTCCATCAAACCGGCGCCGGAAATGGACGAGATGAAATACGACATGTGCGGCGCCGCCTCGGTGCTGGGCGCCCTGCGCGCCGTGGCTGACCTGAAGCTGCCCATCAATGTCACCGGCCTCATCCCCACCTGCGAGAACATGCCCAACGGCCGCGCCAACAAGCCCGGCGACGTGGTCACGTCCATGTCCGGCCAGACCATCGAGGTGCTCAACACCGACGCGGAGGGCCGCCTCATCCTATGCGACGCCCTCACCTATGCAGAAAAGCTTGACCCGGCCTGCGTGGTGGATATCGCCACCCTGACCGGCGCCTGTGTCATCGCCCTGGGCCATGTGGCCACCGGTCTGCTGTCCAACGACGACGGCCTGGCAAGGGAACTCTTGCACGCCGGCGAAGAAGCGTCCGACCGCTGCTGGCAATTGCCGCTTTGGGACGACTACGCTGAGCAGCTCAAGAGCAACTTCGCCGACATGGCCAACATCGGCGGCCGGGCCGGGGGCACCATCACCGCCGCCGTATTTCTGTCCAAATTCGCGAAGAAATACGACTGGGCACACCTGGATATCGCTGGCACCGCCTGGAAATCCGGCAAGGACAAGGGTAGCACCGGCCGCCCCGTTCCATTATTGGTGCACTTTCTGGCCAGGCGGGCGGGTGCCGCGTAACACGACACATCAGGCGCCCAGCCCGGTCATGAGGTCGGGCTGAGCACGGTGCTGTTCGCCTCGGCAAGCAATTCAGGGTAATTCCGGGAGAAGTGCAAACCACGGCTTTCCCGGCGTTCCCGCGCACAGCGCACGATGAGATCAGCGGTGAGTACCAAATTGCGCAACTCGATCAGGTCGTTGCTCACTCGGAAATTGCTGTAGTACTCGAAGATTTCGTCGTTGAGCAGGCGCAGCCGGTGAGCCGCCCGTTCCAATCGCTTGGTGGTGCGCACGATGCCCACGTAGTCCCACATGAAACGGCGCAGCTCGTGCCAGTTGTGGGCGATGACGATCTCCTCGTCCGCATCCGTCACCCGGCTCTCGTCCCAGTCTGGCAGCGTCTCCACGGCAAGTGGCTCCAATCCGGCAATATCGGCTGCCGCCGCGCGACCATAGACCAGACATTCCAGCAGGGAATTGCTGGCCAGGCGGTTTGCTCCGTGCAATCCCGTGCAGGCGGTTTCGCCGATCGCATAGAGCCGCTCGGCATCGGCCCGACCGTTCTGATCTACCAGCACACCACCACAGGTGTAGTGGGCAGCTGGCGCGACGGGAATCCATTCTCGGGTGATATCGATGCCCAATTCCAAGCAGCGGGCATGAATGGTGGGGAAGTGTCCGACGATGAACTTGGCCGGCTTGTGAGTGATATCAAGATAGACGCAGTCCAGGCCACGCTTCTTCATCTCGAAGTCGATGGCCCGGGCCACCACGTCACGAGGCGCCAGCTCGGCCCGTTCGTCATGTTCGGGCATGAAGCGGGTGCCATCAGGCAGGCGCAGTAACGCGCCTTCGCCACGCATGGCCTCGGTGATGAGAAAGGATTTCGCGTGGGGGTGGTAAAGGCAAGTGGGATGGAACTGGATGAACTCCATGTTGGCCACCCGACAACCCGCGCGCCAAGCCATGGCAATACCGTCACCGGTCGCCGTATCCGGATTGGTCGTATAGAGAAACGCCTTTCCCGTGCCGCCCGTCGCGAGAACGGTCGCTCCAGCCTGAAAGGTTTTCACCCGTCCTGTCGCGTTATCCAGCACGTAGGCGCCATATACGGTATGGCCATCCCGCCCCAGGCGGCGATCCGTGATCAGATCAACGGCGATGTGTTGGCTCAACAGGGTGATGTTGGGCCGGACCGTGAGCCGGGCCAGCAGCGTTTCCTGCACAGCGCGCCCCGTGGCATCAGCCGCATGCAGCACCCTCCGGCGCGAATGCCCCCCTTCCCGGGCCAAGTGGTAATCAGATCCCTCCACGTCGAAGGGAGCCCCCTGATCGATGAGCCAGCGCACGGCCTCCGGCGCGGATTCCACCACGTGGCGCACAGTCGCTTCGTCGCACAGCCCCGCGCCAGCCACCTGGGTATCACGCACATGGTCGTCGAAGCTGTCGTCCACGCCCATGACCGCCGCGATGCCTCCCTGTGCCCAAAAGCTGGAACTGTCCTCGGGCGCCTTCTTGGTGACCAGAGTCACCTTCATGGATTCGGGCAGAGATAGGGCAAGGGTCGCGGCGGCAAGGCCGGAACCGATAATAAGCACGTCGTGGTGTGGCATAACCTGCATGGCGGCGAGGGAACTTAAGCGTATCGACCCCGGTCATTGAATCGGTGGTCAAGGAGCGAGAAGTTATACTCGCCCCGGCAATCGATGCCTAGCCGGGAAAGAACGATCCAGTGACCAGTGATCAGGGAAGAGGATGAGCGACCGGGAAATCGACCTCCAGTTGGTCGAAAGGGTGCGCGAAGGGGACAAGCAGGCGTTCGGGCTGCTGGTGGAGAAGTATCGCC
>CAZEOR010000024.1:0-15330 GCA_964513695.1 uncultured Thiobacillus sp. | reverse complement strand
CTCCTAAGGGGAGGGTCACACGTTCGATTCGTGTCGGGGGCGCCAAACAATCAACGGATTGGCCAGCCACACATATGGTGGCCATGTCTTCCACGACCAATAGCGCACCAGTCGATTACGCAAGCCATAGCCGCTGCACTGGTTCGATCAATGCTTACGCCGCTGCTGCGGGGTGACGGGCGCACGACCTTCGATGTGGCGGAATGTGATGCGTCCCTTGCTCAGATCGTAGGGAGAGAGTTCCAGTGTGACCTTGTCTCCGGCAAGTATGCGGATGTGGTGTTTGCGCATCTTGCCCCCGGTGTACGCCACGAGGTTATGCCCATTGGTGAGCGTGATGCGGAAGCGGGAATCAGGCAGGACTTCGTCCACCACGCCATTCATTTCGATGAGTTCTTCCTTGGCCATGGCCGTATCTCCTGGGGAATGCGGAAAAGGAAAAGCCCGGCATTGCCGGGCTTTTCCGGTAAGGCGGCTGCCAAGTAAAGACCGCAGCCGATACCTTGGCAGAAATGCTGTTCTGACCGGAAGCCAGGACAGCCTGGATTCTTAGTCGGCGGAGCGAATGTTCGACGCTTGCTGACCCTTGGGGCCGGTGGTGACGTCGAAACTGACCCGCTGGCCTTCCTTCAGGGTCTTGAAACCCTGCTCCTGGATCGCGGAGAAATGGGCAAATAAATCATTGCCGCCATCTTCGGGGGTGATGAAGCCGAAGCCCTTGGAATCGTTGAACCACTTCACGGTACCTGTTGCCATATCTTGAATATCCTTAAAAAACAAATAACGGGCTACGCCCTGGGGGGCGAAGGTCAAGACGGCGGGGTGATGAAGGGAGAACTACCCAGGACTACGCTTGGAACTACGCGCGCGTACCAAACCAGACAGCAACTGCGCTACTTGAAGATCGCTGCCAGACACTATGCATTGTGCTGGAAGTATTAACAATCAAAATAATCACCATCCGCCAGATTACCCTTGCACGGGGGCGTTATCGACCAATCCTGAAAGCGGTCACCTGACGATGATCGGCACTGCGTCGCCTGCATGCTTCTTGACCTGCTTTGCAGCCTTCTTTTCCTTTTGAGTGAGAAGCGGCTGTTTCTTTCCTTCTTTCCTGCTTGATTTTTCCTTACTCATGGCCAACTCCTTTGGTGCGCCGGCGAAGCGCCGTGCAATTCGAGTATAGGCCGATGGGAGAGCCGCAACCGATTACAGGAAAATGAATCTCTAATCGGAGAGAGAATGCATAAGCTTTTCCGGCATCGTGGACATGAGGGGAGTAGTGTGAGTTGCCGTCTGGATTCCTCTGTGTCACAACCCCCACGCCATGCGGTCACCCGACTTCCTGGCGCCGCGCCTCACCGTTGAGCTGAAAAACCGATGATCGAATCCCTCCTTTTCTCCGCCGCGCGCGTATCCACCTTCGAAAATCAACGTCTGCTGACGAACGCGAGCGGTTTTTTCTTCGAGCGCGACCAACGCCTGTTCCTGGTGACGAGCAGGCACGTAATGATCGACGAACCAAGCAAGCACTTCCCCAATCGCATCGAGATCGAACTGCACATCGATCCTGTCAACCTGACCCAATCCGCCGGGTTTTCGATTCCGCTCTACCGAAACGGCAAAAGCATCTGGCGCCAGGGAACTGACACGGCAGGGGAGATCGACGTGGCGGCGATCGAGCTCGAACGTTCCGCGCTGCCCAAGGCGACAATCTATCGAGCCTTCACGCCGGATCACCTGTTCGGCTCACTGGACAAGGTTGAGATCGGTGCCCCGCTGCTCGTGGTGGGCTTTCCCCTCGGCTTCCACGACACACTGCACCACATGCCCGTGGTGCGCCACGCAGTGCTTGCGTCCTCGTTCGGGCTGCGTTTCCAGGGTGAAGGCTACTTTCTCACCGATGCGCGCACCCATCGAGGCACCAGCGGCGCGCCCGTCGTGGTGCGAGTCGCGGGGGAAGACCCGAAGCGGCGCGAGCTGCCGTGGATGCTGCTCGGCGTCCATTCGGCCAGGCTCGATGTGGGCACGCGCGACCTGAAGCTGGACGAGGCGCTCGGGCTGAATTGCGCCTGGTACGCGGATATCCTGATGACGCTGACCAAGCGCTGATCGGCCGGCGGATCGGCCACGCTTGGCCACAACCGGGCCGGCACATCCCGGGATTGACTGGATCTCTCCAGACCGTCGAGGCAAGGGAGGGGTGAGGGGATACGCAGACCACCTCAGCTTTCCGGCAATCGGACATTCAATTCCGTCACCACGTAAAACCACGTGGTTTCCCGTATTTCTGCGGATTTCTCCCGCCATTCCTGCTGCGTATAAATCAGTTCAGACGGCAGCCAGCGCTGCGGAACGCGCCCCCCGAGTCGTCTTCGGGAGCCGTGTCCACGACACGTGGCCGCCGTCGGCGATCACTCACCGATTCGAGGACTGAAGGAGTCAACAAAATGCGCAAATTAATCTTTGGACATCTCGTCTATCTCTACACGCCACTGGGCATCCTGGCGTGTCTCGCGGGTATCCTCAAGGGAGGTGACTGGGTCTGGATAGGCATGGGCATCTTCGGCTTCAACATCGCCATGGACACTCTCACCTCAGCGTTGCACACCAAGGGCGCGGCCACCGACCAGCGCGGCCAGCCGGTGGGCTCCGGGACATTGCTGAATCTGATGATGTACTTCCAGTTGGTGAGCTTCGTCGCGCTCCAGCTCGGCCTCGCGTGGCGGATATTCCAGTATGTGTCCGGCGCGCCCATCGAGACCATGATGTGGAACGGTTACGAGTACCAGAGCGGCATCACCGGCCTGGAACTGGTCATCGCCACCATCGGCGCCGGTCTGCATCAGGGCCTGGGCATCATGTTCGGCCATGAGCTGTCCCACACCAAGGGCATCGGCTTCCTGATCTCGCGCTGGATGATGTCGCTTTCCGGCACCGCCCACTTCTGCTTCGCCCACGTCTACAACCATCACCTGGAACTGGGCCGCGCCTGGATGGGCCCGGAAGGCAACAAGATGGGCGACGACACCGACCCGGCCACCGCGCCGCGCGGCCGCAGCCTGTACACCCACTTCCTCATCTCCCATATCGGCCAGTCCTACTTCGGCATCATGACCGAGAAGAAGCGCCTGAAGCGCATGGGCAAGTCCTTCCTGTCCCTGTCCAACCGCTGGATTCGCGGCTACCTGATGAGCATCCCGACCGTGGCCCTGTTCGCCGGCGCCGGCTACCTGGGCGGCGGCACGGACGGCGCCCTGATCGGCCTGGCGGCGATGCTGGTGGTGTGGGTCATCTCCAACTTCGAGCTGGAAGCCCTCAACTACATGGAGCACTACGGCCTGATCCGGGTGAAGGGCCAGCCCATCGAGTATCGCCACTCCTGGGACAACGACAACGCCTTCACCAGCTGGGCCTTCATCGAGATCGGCCGCCAGGCGGACCACCACGATCGCGGCGAAACCCACTTCTGGGAACTGTCCAGCGTAGGCCAGCCCTCCTCCCCCGGCGGCGCGCCCAACGCGATGATCGGCTACTACACCGAGTTCGTGCTGGCCCTGGTGCCGCCCCTGTGGCACGCGGTCTACAAGAAGAAACTGGCCATCTGGGACCGGGATTTCGCCAGCCCCGAGGAGCGCAGGATCGCCCAGGAAATCAACCGCAAGGTGGGCTACGAGGTGGACCCCAGCGAGATCAGCGGCCGCCGCCTGGAAGTGAACTACGCCCTGTAATTCCCGCAGCCCGGCTGCCGCCCGGACGGGCGGCGCCCACCCCACACATCAGGAGACCGACATGAACGCACCCAACGAAGCCGTTGTGCAGAACGACACCTTGTACGCCCGCCTGGGCGGCCGTCCCGGCATTGAGGCCATCGCCACCGACATCTTCAACAACCACCTGAAAAACCCGCTGGTGAACAAGCGCTACACCAACAGCGACCCGGCCACCGTAATCCGCCTGGTCACCGAAATGTGCTGCGCCGGCTTCGGCGGCCCGGAGACCTACACCGGCAAGGACATGATCGCCGCCCACAAGGGCATGAACATCAATGACACCGAGTTCGTGGCGGTGTGCGACGACGTGCTCAAGGCCCTGGACATGCACAACGTGGGCAAGCGGGAGAAGGACGAGATCCTCTGCATCCTGTACTCGCTGAAGAGCGACGTGGTCTACCAGTAAGCCAATCGGGCGCCGCTGGCCGGCGCCCGCCGGGAACAAGGAGTCGTGCCGTGTTCGGACTGTTCGCCCCCAAGGGGCCTTTCACCGCGAAACTGTCGCCCTGCGGCAAAAGCATCCAGGTCAAGGCCGGTGAAAACCTGCTCAAGGCCGCCCTGGACGCGGGCCTACCCTGGCCCCACAACTGCCGCGTAGGTTCCTGCGGCCAGTGCCGCTCCCGCCTGGTCAGCGGCAAGATCAAGCCCCTCAACGACTTCAGCTACGTGCTGGACGAGAAGGAGATGGATGCCGGCATGATCCTCACCTGCCAGACCTGCCTGCGCAGCGACGTGGAGATCGAGATCGAGATGGAGCAGCCCGGCGTGGCCCTGTCCGTGGCCAAGTCGGTCGCCGGCCGCATCGTCGGCACACGGCAACTGACCCACGACATCCAGGAAATCCGCATCCGCCTGGATGAAGCCATGCCCCATTACCTGGCCGGCCAGTACGCCGAACTGACGGTGCCCGGCGTGATCGGGAAGCCCCGCTCCTACTCCTTCGCCAGCGCGCCGGAGAACGAAGCCCCGGACCATGTCAGCTTCCATATCC
Source organism: uncultured Thiobacillus sp. (assembly GCA_964513695.1). Lineage (GTDB taxonomy): Bacteria > Pseudomonadota > Gammaproteobacteria > Burkholderiales > Thiobacillaceae > PFJX01. Next base: position 10,566 of record CAZEOR010000024.1, on the reverse strand, counting down.
GCCACGTGCCCAACGGCGAGATGACGGGCTGGCTGCATGGCGCGAACCGGGAAGGCGAGAAGGTCACGGTGACCGGCCCCTACGGCTCGTTCTGGCTGCGCGAATCCGCCGCGCCCATGCTATGCATCGCCGGCGGCAGCGGCATGGCCCCCATCAAGGCCCTGCTGGAACAGGTGTCGCAGCAGGGTTTCCAGCGCAAGGTGACCTACATCTTCGGCGCCCGCACCCAGGAAGACCTCTATTGTCTGGACGAGATGCGCCAGATCAAGGCACGGGGCAACGGTCATTTCGACTTCGTGCCGGTACTCTCGCGCGAGCCCGACGACAGCGGCTGGAGCGGTCTGCGCGGTCACTGCACGGAGATCCTGTCGCCCGACCGGTTTGCCGACATCCCCAACAGCCACGCCTACCTGTGCGGCCCGCCCGCCATGATCGACAGCGCGGTGAAGTGTCTGACCAGCGCCGGCGTCAGCGAAAAGCACATCTTCTTCGACAAGTTTCTGGATGCCTCCCATCTGCCCGGAGGAAGGGCGTAGAAGAAAGCGGGTTTACCGATCCTCCCGGCGACCTCCAAGGTAACTGACGTCCCCAGGCGCAGCGCCTTGCCTCAAGGGACACTCCCTTTCGTCCCAAAACAGGACGAAGTGTCCTGAACCTGTGTCACCCCGCGTTCCCCGCCGTCACCGCCACCGGCTGAAATACCCCGTGAATGCTGGCCGGCCAGGGGTCGGTGCGCTTCTTGCTTGAGTGTCCCGCTCAAACGGAAAACTGCTTCACACCGACCGGAGACCTATTTGCCTTTCGCATTCACCTTGCCAGCCTGGGCTTTGCTGATGACGGTTCTCGGCCTCATGGCCGCCGTGCTCGCTTATGTGGTCCGGCTCAACCTGCGCCTGGGCCAGTCCGCTCAGGTGCTGGGAAGCGAGATCGCGGAGCGGCGGCGCGCCGAGGAGCGCCTGGCTGAGAACGAGCAGCGGCTGCGCCAGATCATCGCCTCCGAGCCGGAGTGCGTGAAATTGCAGTCCCTGGACGGCATCCTGCTGGAGATGAACCCGGCCGGCCTGCGTCTGGTGGAAGCCGGCCACCCCGAGGAGATTGTCGGCACCTCGGTGTACCGGGTCATCGCACCGGAATTCCGCGACGCCTACCATGCCCTGAGCGAGCGAGTGTTCCAGGGCGATTCCGGCGTGCTGGAATTCCAGATCATCAGTCTGAAAGGGCGCCGGCGCTGGATGGAAACCCATGCCGTTCCCCTCACCGGCGGCAGCGGGCAGGTTGTGGCCCTGCTCGGCATCACCCGCGACATCACCGCGCGCAAACGGGCAGAGGACGAAGTCCGCCTGCATTACCGGGAACTGGCCCACGCCTCCCGGGTGAATACCATGGGTGAAATGGCGTCCGGCCTGGCCCACCAACTCAACCAGCCCCTGGCCGCCATCGCCAACTACTCGCGCGGTTGCCTGCACCGTATCCGTAATGGCAATGGGTCGACGGCCGACCTCGCCCAGGCCATCGAACAGGTATGCGACCAGGCGGAACGGGCCGGCGACATCATCCGCAGTCTGCGCAAGTTCGTGCGCAAGGACGAGGCGCCGCCCAGACTGGTGGATTTAGGCGCGGTATTGCGCGAGGCCTTGGTGATCGCCGAGCCGGAAGCCGGCCAGCACCAGGTCCGCATCGAGCTGGACGTGAGCGCCGGCCTGGCACCGGTGCGCGGCGATGCGATCCAGATCGAGCAGGTCATACTCAATCTGGCGCGCAACGCGGTGGAGGCCATGGACGAAGTGGCGCCGGAAATGCGCCTGCTGCGGATTCGTCTGTTCACCAATCCGCAAGGCATCGCCAGCGTGGAAATCCGCGATACCGGGCCCGGGCTTCCCAAGGAAGCCTACAACCGGATTTTCGAACCGTTTTTCACCACCAAGGCGAACGGCATGGGCATGGGTCTGGCCATCAGCCGTTCCATCGTCGAGGCCCATGGCGGCGTGTTGAGCGTCTGCCCCAACGAGCCCGGACCGGGCCTCGCCTTTTGTTTCAATCTGCCAGGCATCGAGGAGAACCCTTCCCATGAATAAGCAACAAACCGTTTTCGTGGTGGACGACGACCGGGCCGCGCGGGAATCCCTGCGCTGGCTGTTGGAATCCGTCGGCCATCGGGTGCATTGTCATGACTCGGCCCAGGCCTTCATGGCGGAATACGACGGCGCGACGCCGGGCTGCCTGGTGCTGGATGTGCGCATGCCCGGCATGAGCGGCCTGGAATTGCAGGACCACCTGCGTGAACGCGGCTGGTGCCTCCCCGTCATCATCGTCACCGGCCACGGCGACGTGCCCATGGCGGTGCGCGCCATGCGCGGCGGCGCCGTCGATTTCCTGCAAAAGCCCTATAACGACCAGGTTCTGCTGGAGAGCATCCAGCGGGGCCTGGACATCTGCCAGCAACGCAGCCTGGAGCGAGGCCGGCTCAGCCGCATCCAGGCCGCTTATCTCATGCTTTCCCCGCGCGAGCGGGAGGTGGCGGAAATGGTGGTGAACGGCATTGCCAACAAGGTCATCGCAATCGAACTGGGTTTGAGCCCCAAGACCGTGGAAGCCCACCGGGCCAATGCCATGGACAAGATGCGGGCCCGCACCCTGTCCGAACTGGTGCGCATGTTCATGCTGCTGGAACTGGGCCGCGATGAATTCGATTTGGACGATGTGCCCACGACGCCATCACGCGGCCGGATCATGGAACAAGCACGCGCCTGAGCGAGGGAAATCCCTGTCCGGAACAGCGGTTCGTCCGAATGTTCCCGTTCTTGCGAAGGGCCTCTAATCCGCTCAACGCGGCCGGTTAAGCCGAACCGCGCAACCCGGAAATTTCCCGAAGGAGAGAGGCCATGTCGCAAGAATCCGTCAAAGCCGCCCTGATGCAGGCCATCGCCGGCATCCAGGGCAACCCCGGCGCCGCCAAGGTGGTGTTCCGCGCCGATACCCAACTGGAAGAGGACGTGCGCTGCAGCGCCCAGGTGCGCGAGTTCGCCCCCATCATCGTCGACGAGCCGCCGGAACTGGGCGGCGCGGATGCCGGCGCCAACCCGGTGGAGCTGCTGCTGGTGGCCCTGGGCGCCTGCCAGGAGATCATGTACAGCGCCTACGCCTCCGTCATGGGCGTGCAACTCGACAGCGTCAAGGTCAACCTGCGCGGCTACCTGGACCTGCGCGGCCTGTTCGGCCTGGATGCCGCCATTCCCCCCGGCTACCAGAAAGTCATCTTCGAGACCGAGGTGAGCAGTTCCGCCGACGAGGCAACCCTGAGGAAACTGGTGCAGACCGTGGAAAGCCACTGCCCGGTGCTGGACACCCTGGTTCGCGCCATCGAGGTAAGCGGCAGCGTCAAGCTGAACGGGAAGGTGATGGAAGCCGAGGCGCTGGCGGCGTAGGCGCGGCGGCGATCCAGCCTTCCCCCTCCCCAACCCTCCCCCGCTTGCGGATGCGTGCGCGCGGCGGCACGGAGGGGGAAGGACTCAGCTGACCATCCGACCACCGATGCCCCATACATCCCGACACCCATCGGAGCCCCCATGCCCAAACATCTCGCCATCCTCGGCGGCGGCCCCGCCGGCTATGTCGCGGCCTCCCACGCCGTCGCCCTGGGCGCACGGGTCAGCCTGATCGACCCCCATCCCCTGGGCGGCACCTGCCTGCACCGGGGCTGCATCCCCACCAAGACCCTGGTGGAATCCTGCAACCTGCTGGAGAAGATGCGCCGGGCCGAGTCCTACGGCCTGCGCCTGGAGGGCACGCTGACGGCCGACTGGGCCAGCCTGCGCGACAAGGCCGGCCGCGTCATCGACCTGCTGGAACGGGGCATCGGCGGCCTCATGGCGGACCGCAAGGTGACCCCGGTGCGGGGCCGCGGCCGGGTCCTCGACGGCCATCGCGTCCAGGTGGAAGGCGGCGATTCCATCCACGCGGATGCGGTGCTGGTCTGCACCGGCTCCTCGCCCGTCCGGCCGGAAAACCTACGCGTCGACGGCGCGCGCATCGCCACCAGCGATGAGCTGCTCAAGTGGGACACCCTGCCCGCCTCCCTGCTCATCGTCGGCGACGGCGTGGTGGCCTGCGAGTTCGCCTTCATCCTCAATGCCCTGGGCGTGGAGGTCACCCTGGCCGGCCTGGGCGACCGGCCGCTGCCCTTCCTGGACCATGAGATCGCCGCTGTGGTCTGGCGCGAAATGCGCAAGCGGCGCATCGAATTCCTGCACCGCTGTGCGGTGGAAAGCCTGGAGGCCGGCCCGGCCGGCGTGACCGCCCTGTCCGGCGGCCGGGCCGTGGCCAGCGCCGAGCGCGCCCTGGTGGCCGTGGGCCGCCGCCCCAATAGCGCCGGCATGGGCCTGGAGGAAGCCGGGGTGGAGTTGGGCCAGCGCGGCGAGATCGTCACCGACGCTCTGATGCGTACCAACCTGCCGGGGCTCTATGCCGTGGGCGACGTCAACGGCCGCCTGGCATTGGCCCACGCCGCCTCGGCCCAGGCCAAGCTGGCGGTGGAACACGCCCTGGAGATGGAACCCCCGCCCTGGGACGAGAACGCGGTGCCCTGGGCGGTGTTCACCATGCCCGAGATCGGCTGCGTCGGCCTGAGCGAGGCCGCCGCCCTGGAGCGGGGCCACGCCGTGAGCTGCGGCCGCTTCGACCTGCGCGGCCTGGGCAAGGCCCAGGCCATGGGCGAGCTGACCGGCCTGGCCAAGGTGGTGGCCGACCGCATCAGCGGCCGCCTGCTGGGCGTCCACCTGATCGGCGCCCACGCCTCCGACATGGTCCACGAGGCGGCGGTCCTGATCCGCCAGGGCGCCACGGTGCACGCCATCACCCAGACCGTGCACGCCCATCCCACCCTGTCCGAGGCCCTGCTGGAAGCCGCCGAGGACGCCCTGGGCCAGGCCGTGCACAAGCCCCTGAAGCAGGAGAACCCCCATGCATCCACACTATCCTGAAGACCGTCTCTACCACCGGGATGCCCTCTGGCTGCGTGCGCTGGACGGTGGCGAGGCCCTGGTCGGCGTCAACCACCATGCCCAGCACAGCCTGGGCGCGGTGATGTATGTCGATCTGCCCCGCCTCGGCGGCGTTCTGCGCCAGGGCACGCCCTTCGGCACCATCGAATCCGGCAAGGCGGTGTCCGACCTGATCGCTCCCGCCAGCGGCACGGTGCTGGAAATCAACGCCGCCCTGCGCGGCACGCCCGCCCTGGTCAACCGGGAACCCTACGGCGGCGGCTGGATGCTGCGCATCCAACTGGATACCCCCGCGGCCGAAGCCGGCCTGTTTGACGCCGCCGGCTACCTGGCATTCCTGGGCGCGGGCACCTGAACCCCCACCACAAGCATCTGGAGATTCCCATGGCACACATCGTCATCCTGGGCGCCGGCATCGGCGGCATGCCCATGGCCTTCGAAATGCGGCAACTGGCCCGCCCGGAAGACCGCATCACGGTCATATCCAACAACCCCAACTTCCACTTCGTTCCCTCCAACCCCTGGGTGGCGGTGAACTGGCGCGGGCGCGAGGACATCGAGCTGCCCATCGCCCCCATTCTGGAACGCAAGAAGATCGACTTCATTTCCAGCGGCGCCAGGCGGGTCCATCCGGAAGCGAACCGGATCGAGTTGAACGACGGCCGTGTCGTCGATTACGACTACCTGGTCATCGCCACCGGCCCCAAGCTGGCCTTCGAGGAAGTGGAAGGCATGGGCCCCGGCGGCTTCACCCAGTCGGTCTGCCACGTGGACCACGCCGCCGCCTCCGGGCGCCAATGGCGCGAATTCCTCGACGATCCCGGCCCCATCGTGGTGGGCGCCGTGCAGGGCGCCTCCTGTTTCGGGCCGGCCTACGAATTCGCCATGATCATGGAAACCGACCTGCGCAAGCACAAGCTGCGCGACAAGGTGCCCATGACCTTCGTCACCGCCGAGCCCTACATCGGCCACCTGGGCCTGGGCGGCGTCGGCAACTCCAAGGGCATGATCGAGGACGCCTTCCGCGACCGCCATATCAAGTGGATCTGCAACGCCAGGGTCACCAAGGTGGAGCAGGGCAAGATGTTCGTCAGCGAAATGGACGAGGCCGGCCAGGTGAAGAAGGAGCATGAGCTGCCGTTCAAGTATTCGATGCTGCTGCCCGCCTTCAAGGGCATCGACGCCGTGTTCGGCATCGATGGCCTGACCAACCCGCGCGGCTTCATCCTCATCGACCCGCACCAGCGCAACCCCAGGTATCCCAACGTGTTCGCCATCGGCGTCTGCGTCGCCATCCCGCCGGTGGAAACCACCCCGGTGCCCACCGGCACGCCCAAGACCGGCTACATGATCGAATCCATGGTCAGCGCCACCGCCCACAACATCCGCGCCCTGCTGGACGGCAGGGAACCCGCCGAAAAAGCCACCTGGAACGCCGTCTGCCTGGCCGATTTCGGCGACACCGGCGTCGCCTTCGTCGCCCTGCCGCAAATCCCGCCGCGCAACGTCAACTGGTTCTCGGAAGGCAAGTGGGTGCACCTGGCCAAGGTGGCCTTCGAGAAATATTTCCTGCGCAAGATCCGCAAGGGCAACGTGGGCCCCTTCTACGAGAACATGACCCTGAAGGCCCTGGGCATCGGCAAGCTGAAGGGCTAGGTGTTCCCGGCTTCATGTCATTTATCCCTATATCAGAGCGATAAGTCGCTATAGCTTTGTGACTACAAGGCGACAAGAACGGATCAGGTTGAACAACATGCCGTTGAGATGGCAAAGCCCCCCAACCGGGTCAATACGCGAGCCTGCGGCCCGACTCCCTCACCGTTCCGCCAGCGCCAGCCTCACCCCCAGCAACGCGAACACCCCCGCGAATCCGCGCCGCATGGCGGTCAGGAAACCCGGCGACCCCAGCGCCAGATGGCGCGCCCGGCTGGCGATCAGGCCGTAGAGCGCGAACACGGCGAAGGTCATGGCCATGAATATGCCGCTCAGCAGGAGCAGGGCGGTCAGGGGTGAGGCGGCGCCGGCCGGGATGAACTGGGGCAGGAAGGCGAGGAAGAACAGGGTGAGCTTGGGGTTGAGAAGATTGAGCAGGATGGCCTTGGCGACGATGTCACGGCCGCGTTGTTCACGGCCGGTTTGGTCGATGCCCAGGGGGTCGTTCAGTCCGCCACTTAGTTCGCCACTCTCCCGCCACAGGCTCCAGGCCAGGTAGAGCAGATAGGCGGCACCGGCGTATTTGAGCACCTGGAAGGCGAGGGCGCTCAGGTGCATGACGGCGGTGAGGCCGAGGATGCTGGCCAGCAGGTGGGGCACGATGCCCACCGTGCAGCCGACGGCGGCCCAGACGCTGGCGCGGAAGCCCAGGAACAGGGCGACGGAGAGGGTGTAGACCACGCCGGTGCCGGGGATGAGGACGACGACGAGGGCGGTGAGGAGGAATTCTGTGGTGGGCATGTGGCGTACGCGGCGGTTTGCTGTCAGCCCATTGTAGATTCCACGCGGGTCAGGACAATGCCGGTTTTCCAAGGATGCGATGCCGTCATGACGCCCGCCATCAACGCCGCCAAGCACGCCAAAGTGCCGTTCAATATCCACGAATATGCCCACGATCCCAAGGCGCCGTCCTATGGCGAGGAGGCGGCGGTGAAGCTGGGGTTGCCGCTGGAACGGGTATTCAAGACCCTGGTGGTGAGCCTGGACGGCAAGGAACTGGCGGTGGCGGTGGTGCCGGTGTCCGGCATGCTGGACATGAAGCACTGCGCGGCGGCGCTGGGGGGGAAGAAGTGCGACATGGCGGAGCGCAAGGATGCTGAACGTTCCACCGGCTATGTGCTGGGCGGCATCAGCCCGCTGGGGCAGAAGAAGCGGCTGCGCACGGTGATCGATGAATCGGCGCAAGGCTTTGAAACCCTGTTCGTCAGCGCCGGACGGCGCGGGCTGGAAATCGAACTGACACCGAAGGATCTGGCGCGCTTGACCGGCGGAGTGTTCGCGGCGCTGAGCCGCTGACGCGGGCTCGGCCTAATCCTCCGCCGTTTCCAGATCCAGCCCCCGGAACACCGCGCAGCGCTTGAACACTTCCAGGCTGGGGCCGACCTGCTTCTGGTTGCAGTATTTCGCGGTCAGCTTGGCCAGACCCTTGATGTCCCGGCCGGAGGCCTTGGCGAAGGTGTCGGCCAGGTTGTCGACCAGTTCTGGCGCCAGGTCCAGTTCGAACTGTTCGCCCATCACGGTCCAGATCTTGCGCCGGTCTTCCCGGTGCGGCGGGTGGAAGCGGATCAGGGCGATGCAGCGAGAGACGATGGCTTCGTCGATGTCGTCGACCCGGTTGGTGGTGAGGAACAACAGGCCGTTGAAGTACTCCAGCACGCGCAGGAACACGCCCACCACGGCGTTCATGGTGATGTTGTCGTCGCGCCGCTTGATGTAGACGTCGGCCTCGTCGATGAGCATCACCGCGCCCCAGCGCTGGGCGCGGGTGAGCACGTCCTTGAGGGCGGTCTCCATGGCTGCCACGTTGAGGCCCAGTTGCCCGGAATGCACCCGATACAGGGGCCGGCGGATGATCTCGGCATACACCTCGGCGGTGAGCGTCTTGCCCACGCCGGGCGGCCCGGCGCACAGCACCGTGGTGCCGCCGGACTTGCCGGCGACGATGTCGTCCATGAGCACGTCCATCTCGGCGGTGAGGATGTCGATCAGGTCGGTCTGTTCCGGCGGCAGCACCAGCTTGTCCTTCAGTTCCGGCTGGTAGCGGTAGGGCGCCATGTCGTCCACGTGCACCCAAACATAGTGGTGCAGGTCCAGGTGGAACATGAGCAGGTAGAAGTGCACCGGCAGCTCGGTGAACATGCCGGTTGGGATTTCGTCCCGGGACGCCTCCACCGCGTCCTCCGCCTTGAATCTCAGGCTCTTCGCGGCGCGGCGCAGGTATTTGCCGAGGATGTCGCCGCTGGCGTCCAGGGCGACGACCCGCTCGCCCAATATGCCCTCGTCGTTCACCAGGCGGGCGCTGCCGCCGCTGGAGGAGAGCACCACCACGTCCTTGCGCGCCCAGTCGGTGTCGCGATGGGTGGCGGTGGGGTTCTCGGCGTAGTAGCCGGTGCCCTTGCCGGAGAACTGTTCACCGTAGCGGGCGCGCCAGTCGAAGTAGCGGCCGGCGGCCTCGTCATAGGCGGCGAGCAGTTCCGGGGTTTCCTTCACGTATCCTTTCGCGGCGAAGAGTTCCCCCACCGTGCGCCCTTCGATGTCGGCGGCGACGATGCGGATGGTGGCGTTGGCCAGGCGTGCCTTGGCGTTGGCCTTGAGCTCGATCAGCACCTTGCCTGTTTCCTCGTCGGACGCCGGCACGTAATCCAGCCGGCTCACCACCCAGGCCATGGGCTTGCCGGTGATGTGGGCGGTGAACAGCCAGCCGCGCGTGGCGTTGGCGACCAGGTAGCGGGCGATGGCCGGCACCAGCAGTTCCAGGTCCTCGGACTCGAAACGGGTGTCGTCGTCCGCCATGGCCCGGCGCAGGGTGGCGAGCTGGGCGGCGCGGGCGCGCAGTTCCGGGCTGCCTTGCAGGTAGAGGGATTCGAGCAGGTCCAGCGCGGCGCCGGAGAGTTTCGAAAAGGCTATCTCGGCCCGGTTGCCGAAACGCAGTTGCTCCCTGAGGGCGGCGAGTTCGGGAAAGGCCTCGGCCAGGGCCTCGGCATGGGCGCGTTCCAGAGTCAGCTTCATGGATGGGTTCGTCGCGGGAATGGCGTTCCCTGGCTTATCGCAGGAATGGTGCCAGCCGGCTCAGCACGCGCGCAGCCAGTGCTAACCCATTGAAATTCATGGAAGTTATCGGGTTCGTTCACGCCAGAGCGGGATAACCCGCTTGTGGCATACCCGACAAACCCGAGCCGGCCGGAAGATCAATGTAAGCGCCAACGCGAGCGCAAGGCACGTCCCCCTTGGAAAAGGGGGACTGAGGGGAATTCCAGCGCGTCACGTAGCCCGGACTCGTTGTGTCCTCCAGAGCTACGGCAGGCTATGGGGTTCTAAGGAACCACAGAGTTATTTGAAAACTGTCATCGCGAGCGAAGCGCGGCAATCCATAAGGCATGCAGAATCAACGGCTTGGGGATCGCCACGTCACCACGCTCCTCGCGATGACCGAATAATTCAACAATTCCCTGACTGAAACTCGTGAGCGGCCGCCAGTACCGGTCCACCCAGTACCCCCAAATCACCCGCAGCCATTACGCCTGCCCCGCCCAGGCGAGGCTGGCAACACTAGGTGGCGGCCCAGTGTGTTGGAAAGCTGGATCGCGGTGAGGAACAGCGCCAGCCCCGCCAGCATCCACTTCCCGGTCCGATCTCAACGCCGGTTGGCTGAACTTAACCTGTTTTTACACGGCACGGGCTTGAATCGGGACGGGGATCCGACGATATAAAGAACAGATGAATCGCTGAAGCGAGCTCACCGTTTCGGGAAGTTCGTGGAGCTGGAAAGGAAAAGGAAATGTTGTCCGCGCTCAGTCAGCTAACGACGCTGTAGAAAAACCCGTTTCTGCTCCCCCTTGCCGTCCTGTGCGGT